>NZ_DATMXX010000055.1:0-14301 GCF_035561255.1 Sporomusa sp.
ATTATCGTATTCGCTATTATTCATTTTATTCCTGCACACTCTATTGAGAAGAAAACACGGCTTTCGAGAGGAAACTTGCCGATATTTAAACAATCCTGACAATATCGCCACCGCTCTAGACAAAGCCATGATTGTTATCTACGAGGAGCACGTCGAAGTGTTCCTCGTCCTTTTTGTACATATGAATGGTGGCGGCGATCCGTATCATTGTTAACGGCGAAAAATCTTTGAACTTATGCAAATGAGGGTTTAAAGTGATGTCTTTGGCAACATTTATGCTGTAACCGGCGATGGTTACAGCTATGAGCAACTCGTGACTCAGTACTTTCGCCACGGCCAGGCCGGTTGGTTAAATAACCGGTTACGGAAAAACTGCCATAGTTCTTTGAAGGCTGCCTGAATATTGTCGGCACTGCGCCCTAATGCCCGAAAACAATAGGCCTGGCTGGTAAGTTTAGTACCGGCCAGCAGTACACTGTATTTGCCGGCTATTTTCTCAAGATAACCTTCTTCCTCTTCAGTATTTCGCTGCAGCAGTTGGCCTATTGCCTGTTCGGCATTAGGGTCAATGGTCCAAAAAGTACCGGTATGCGTATAACCATGTACCAGGCCAAGAGGATTGTGCCAGGACTGCAACTCAGAAGGAATACTTGAGGGCTCAAGTACAAACCGGTCGCTGAAAATTAACTCCCGGTCAATATAGACATTGGTCTGCTGATCCAGTTTATGATAGGCAAAAAGCTCCTGGCGAGCGACACGGCCGGGGGCATTAATTTCCCAAAACAGTGCCGAGGCCTTGCTTGAAACCAAGATGTTGGTTCTGCTTAGCAGACAGCTTTCTGCAAAGGGAATGACCACATCCGGCAGATACTCCAGCCTTGCCCCAGCCTCTACGCGGATTGTCGTAAACTGCCGGGAAAAGTTGCGTTGTGGGGAGCGAAAAACCTTGGTAGCCCCCTGGCCCAGAACGACAGCTTGCGCCCCTTCTTTAACACACAGATAAATAGTATGCTGGTCTCCCTGGAGAAGACCAGCAGCAGGATTCATGATAAAAAAACTTACCGTCTGTTGACTGACAGGATAAAGCGGGCTGGAGACACGCAGCGGCATCCGCTGCCGCAGGGAACTAATCACGCTGCGCCCATTTACTAAAGATACCTCGGCCTGAATAACGCCCTGTTTTAACCTGGCCAGCATCAGGCAATATCCGTCATAATGACATTATGACGAATCCAGGACAAAACTTCAGCAAGGCCTTCTTCGGTCTTTAAGTTTGTAAACAAAAACGGTCTCTCGCCGCGCATGCGGCGAGAATCGCCGGCCATAACTTCCAGACTGGCACCAACATACGGGGCCAAATCAATTTTATTAATAATCAGCAGGTCTGAGCGGGTAATGCCCGGGCCACCTTTGCGGGGAATCTTTTCCCCTTGCGCTACATCAATAATGTAGATGGCCACATCAACTAGTTCCGGACTAAAGGTTGCCGCCAGATTATCACCGCCGCTTTCTACAAAAATAATCTCCAGGCCGGGATGGCGCTCCAGTAAAGCTTCGATTGCTTCAAGATTCATGGAAGCATCTTCCCGTATGGCCGTGTGGGGACAGCCGCCTGTCTCGACACCAATAATCCGGTCAGGGGGCAAAATGCCGTTACGACAGAGAAACTGAGCATCTTCCTTGGTAAAAATATCGTTGGTTATAACCGCTAAGCTAAACTCCGCCGCCAGGTAACGGGTTAATTTTTCAATCAGGGCCGTTTTTCCCGAACCTACCGGTCCGCCTACGCCAATGCGAATGGGTTTCATTTCCTCGGCCTCCTATGACATAAAGATTCGTGAATATAAACATTCATGCGCCATACCAGCCCAGTCAAAGGCCGGGGCGCTTCCGCCCCATTCCTGTTCTGTCGCCGCTAAAGCCCAGTTAATACACACCTCTACTAGTGGCTGGAGCTGAGCAATAACTTGCTGGCCGCCAGTCTGCCCCAGCGGAATGGCCCGTACGCCATTGGCAACTAACGAAACAACGGCAGCATGGGCATAGGCTGCCAGCAGCGGCTCAAGCTCGCTAGCCATCGAACCATAATGGCCAAATACAATGGCATGATGGCAACAAGGCAACATGCCGGCAGGCTGATACGCTTGGTCGATTTCACCTAAAATTTGTCTTAGCCGCTTACCCATTTTTACACTACCCTCCCGGCTCTCATAAGGTAGTTTCATGGCATGAAGCCGTTTATCTAAAACAATCAGCTTGTTCATATTCAGCGTCCGGGCTGCCTGCCAGGCAAGCCTGACCGCCAACAAATCAGTAACGCGCCAGGTATAGTAGAGATAGGTTGCCATATAGCTGGTCAAGTGTTGGCTGTTGTTAATATCACCACGTTGAATAAACGTTTCCAGCCCAAACGACTGCGTAAAACTTCCTGAAGGAAAAGCCGAATCGGCGAGCTGCATTAGCCTTAGTCTTGCTTGTAATGAATGCTGGCTGCTCATGGGGCAAAAGGCCGATTTTCCACTTGTGTTTCTAAACCCAATTTCTGCAGTTGAACCGCTAACACAGAATTATACGGTGTAATAATTGTTTCTGCCGTTATCTCGACCGGAGCATGCATGTTACCGATGGCATGAGCCGCCAGACCCATATTACGCATAGTGCCGACAGACACAACCAAAACAGCTTCGGCTTTAACTTCTACAATGATTACATGCTTACCCTCGCGATGCAAAATATCGCCGGGATGTAAATGTCCGTTCTCAAGCTGTATGCCGATTTCCCGGCCGACATCGGTAGTTTTACGCAAAATTCGTTTATGAAGCTCATCCCAGGACAGTATCACTCTTTCGATAGTAAAGTCCGTGTTTCCATGATGATGACCCAAATTTAACTCTGCCAGCTTGCCTACAACCTGATGAATAATCATAGCGACTTACTCCTTGTTACATTAGTTTCAATTTAGAATAGGAAATACCGCTGAGCCAAAGGCAATTCTGCCAGTGGTTCACAGACCAGCGCCTGGCCATCAGCGGTAACCTGATAGGTTTCCGGATCAACGGCAATATCGGGGGTTGCAAAGTTATGCTTCATATCCTGTTTGCCAATATTGCGGCAGTTACTAACAGGCACCAGTTGTTTCTCAAGTCTGAGCCGCTCTGATAACTTGAGCGCAGCGGCAGCCTGCGAAATAAAAGTAACTGCGCAACTGGCAATAGCCTTGCCAAAAGCAGCAAACATCGGGCGCTGAATGACCGGCTGGGGTGTAGGAATCGAAGCGTTAGCGTCACCCATCGCCGCATTCATGATCAAGCCGCCCTTAATAACCAGGGCTGGCTTCACCCCAAAAAACTTCGGCTGCCACAATACCAGGTCTGCCAGTTTTCCTTGCTCTACCGAACCGACAAGCTGACTGATACCGTGAGTTATGGCGGGATTAATGGTATATTTGCTGATATACCGTTTAATACGGTTGTTATCCTTATGCAAACCGTCGCCTGCTAACGCTCCCCGCTGCAGCTTCATCTTATGGGCTGTCTGCCATGTCCGGATTATAACCTCACCGACCCGCCCCATAGCCTGGGAATCTGAAGACATCATGGAAATAACCCCCAGGTCGTGCAGGATATCTTCGGCAGCAATTGTTTCCGGGCGAATGCGCGAATCAGCGAAAGCAACGTCTTCCGGAACATTGCGGTCCAGATGGTGACAGACCATCAGCATATCTAAGTGTTCTTCCAGGGTATTCAGGGTAAACGGTCTGGTAGGATTGGTGGAAGACGGCAGGACGTTCGGCAGTGAAGCTACCTTAATAATGTCTGGTGCATGGCCGCCGCCGGCGCCTTCGGTGTGGAAGGTATGGATCGTCCGGCCGGCAATGGCCGTAATGGTATCTTCGACAAAGCCGGCTTCATTGAGCGTGTCGGTATGAATGGCAACCTGAACATCAAACTCATCAGCCACCTTAAGACAACAGTCAATGGCTGCCGGAGTAGAACCCCAGTCTTCGTGTAATTTGAGCCCGATTGCCCCGGCTTTAACCTGGGCGACTAAGGCCTCAGGACACGAATTGTTTCCTTTACCAAAAAAGCCAAGATTGATGGGAAAAGCTTCTGCCGCCTGCAGCATGCGGTACATATTCCATTCACCGGGTGTACAGGTGGTAGCATTGGTGCCTGCTGCCGGACCGGTACCACCACCCAGCATAGTTGTAATGCCTGAGGAAATGGCTGCTTCGATTTGCTGGGGGCAAATGAAGTGAATGTGCGAGTCTATGCCGCCGGCGGTAACGATGTAATTCTCCCCGGCAATAACCTCTGTGCCGGCGCCGATGGGAAGGCTGACACCAGCCATGGTTTTCGGATTACCGGCTTGACCGAGCCCGTAAATCCGGCCGTCTTTAATGCCGATATCGGCCTTGATAATCCCCCAATGATCAATAATCACCGCGTTGGTGATAACAAGGTCCATGGCTTCGGCAAGAGCCTCCGGGTCCTGGCCCATACCGTCGCGGATAACCTTGCCGCCGCCAAATTTGGCTTCATCGCCCGGTTTTGTCAGGTCTTTTTCAATTTCAGCCCATAGCTCAGTATCAGCTAGTCTGATTTTATCCCCTGTAGTCGGTCCATACATATCGGCATGCTGCCGTCTTGTCATGGTTAAACTCACGCTAGTCCCCCCTTAGCTCTTAGCACAAGCTATTTTATAAATCCCTTTTCTCTGGCCTTGTCAATGCATTGCTGCTTATCGGCCGATCCTGCTGTTAAGTTATTGGCACCATACCAGGGACCTGTACCGGAAAATTGGACAAGCTCAACGGTGCGGCTCTCACCAGGCTCGAAACGCACAGCTGTTCCCGAAGGAATATTAAGCCGCATCCCCCAGACCATAGTTCGATCAAATTCCAAGTACCTGTTGACCTCAAAAAAATGAAAGTGAGAACCGACCTGGATGGGCCGGTCACCGGTATTTTCTACTATTATTCTATCAATTGCCAGATTACAGTTGGCGCTAATATCCTCATTTGCCAATATCAGTTCACCCGGTATCATAATTAAGTCCTCCTTGCTAAGCGAATCGGATGATGCACGGTAACCAATTTGGTGCCATCGGGAAAAGTTCCCTCGATCTGAATTTCATCAACCATCTCCGGCACGCCTTCCATAACCTGCTCATACCCTAATATGGCAGTTCCCATTGCCATAAGCTCGGCCACACTATAACCATCGCGAATGCGCTCAAGCAACTCGGCAGTTATCAAGGCTACAGCCTCAGGATAATTGAGCTTCAGGCCCCGGTTCAGCCGTTCCCGCGCCACCTGCCCGGCAACATATATTAATAGTTTATCTTTTTCCATCGGACTCAGATGCATTGTCTAACCCCCTGCCAGCAAATTCACTAAACAGCCATTCGCTTTTGAATCTCTTCCTGATTGATCTCCTTGGTCAAACCCTCGGCAACAATCTGCCCTTTCTCCATGACATAATAGTAGTCGGCAACATCCATGATAAATTCAAGATACTGTTCAACAATCAGAATAGTAATATTTCCTTCTTGCCTTAACTGCTTAATTACTCTGCCAATATCCTTGATAACCGACGGCTGAATCCCTTCAGTAGGCTCGTCTAAAATAAGCAGTTTGGGCTTGGACACCAGGGCTCTGGCAATAGCTAACTGCTGCTGTTGGCCGCCGCTTAAGTCGCCGCCTTTTCTTGCGAGCATGTTTTTTAATACAGGAAACAAACCGAATATTTTATCGCTGATTTCCCCTTTACTTGCAGCCATGCCCAAGCCTAGCTGCAAATTTTCAGCTACAGTCAACTGGGGAAAGATATCCCGTCCCTGCGGTACATAACCAATGCCCCGCCTGGCTCGCAGGTAAGTAGGGTCACTAATAATTTCCTTGCCGTCAAAAACAATACTTCCTTGCGGAGTATTCACCAGACCCAGCAAGCTTTTAAGAAAGGTTGACTTGCCAACCCCGTTTCTGCCGAGGAGACAAACAACTTTCCCCGGCGCTACCTCGAGATTTACTTTGTCTAAAATGGTACTTTCGCCATAACACGCCACTAAATTTTTTACACTAAGCATCATGCTCGCCACCTCGCCCAAGATAGACGTCAATGACTTTGGGATTGTTTTGTACATCGAAGACACTGCCTTCATCCAGCACTGCGCCTTCATGCAGCACCGTGACCTTAGTGGCAAAGTCTCTGACAAACTGCATATCATGCTCAACAACAATAACAGTGCAGTCCTGACAAATCTTTTTTAGCAATTCTCCCGTTTTCTCTGTCTCGCTTCTTCCCATGCCGGCAACAGGTTCATCCAGCAGCATCAGCTTGGGCTGTTGTGCCAGCAGCATGCCGATTTCCAGCCACTGCTTTTCACCATGGGACAGGGCTGATGCCTCCCTGCGGCGCTTTTCATACAACCCAATGGTATTCAGGATATCGTCATTACACTCTTGCTGGGCTTTACTCATACCGGCGAAAAGCGATGAATACAGCGAGCGGTCTTTGACCACGGCCAGCTCCATATTTTCATCTACAGTAAGACTGGTAAATACCGACGGAACTTGAAACTTGCGGCCAATACCAATGTTAACAATCTCATGTTCAGCATATCTTGTCACATCAAGTTTTCCTTTGAACAAAACCTGGCCGTCTACAGGCTTGACCCTCCCGCAAATGGCATCAAGCAAAGTCGTTTTACCTGCACCGTTAGGGCCAATGAAAAATCGTATTTCCCCTTGAGCAATCTCGGTATTTACACTATTGACTGCCTTGAAGCCATCAAAACTAACAGTCAAATTATCAATTTGTAAAATTGCCTCCATTTGACTTACCACCTTTCACTGCTACGCAGCTTCACTGGGTTTAACATCCTTACTGCCGTGTATCCTTAACCGGCGGGCAAACTTCCTTACCAGACCGACAATGCCTTCCGGCATAAACAAAACGACAGCCACAAAAGCCACGCCAATAAAGTACGACCACACATCAGGGAAACTTTCACTTACACCGCTCTTTAGGGCATTGACAAGGATGGCTCCGATTACCGCCCCGACTAGCGTCCCCCTGCCGCCGATCGCTACCCAGATAATCATTTCGATAGAAGGAACGATACCCATTTCAGCCGGAGAAATAATACCCACCTGGGGTACAAAGATGGCACCTGCCAAACCGGCAAACGCGGCTGAAAGACAATAAACAAAAATCTTATAGGCAGCCGGATTATACCCGGAGAATCTGACCCTATTTTCACCGTCACGAATGGCTATCAGTATTTTGCCGATCCGGCGGCCCACCAGCACCCGGCATAGATAGTAGGTCAAACCAAGCAAACCTACCGCCACATAATAAAGCACCAGCTTGGTAGTATCATTCGCTAACGGAAAACCCATTATGCTTTTGTAGTTTGTTAAGCCGTTTGTACCGCCGGTATAGGCTTGCTGGCCAACAAAAAGTACGACAAAGATAATGGCTAACGCTTGTGACAGTATGGAAAAATACACGCCTTGAATCCGGTTTTTAAATGTTAAATAGCCGATTACCAAGGCGACCACTGTTGGAATCAGGATTGCTAAGACCATGGCTGCCGCCCCGTTGGCAAAAGGCTGCCAAAACCATGGCAAAACCTCAAGGCCGCTCCAGGACATAAAGTCGGGTAGTTTACCTTTTGCGGCTTCCATTTTTAAATACATGGCCATAGCATAGGCCCCCAGGCCGAAATATACCCCGTGGCCGAGACTTAAGATCCCTGTATAACCCCAGATTAAATCTAGCCCAATGGCCAAAATAGCGTAGGCAACAAACTTTCCCAGCAGATTGGTTCTGAACTCTGACAAAAATAAAGGTGCCAGAACCAAGCCGATAAGGATCGCAATAAAAACCATTTCTTCTTTGGATTTAATCTTATGTAAAAGGTTCAAAGGTAGCCCTCCTTCCTTTGCTTGCTTAATCTAACGAGCGGCTGTTTATCGTAAACAGCCCTTTGGGCCTCCACTGTAAGAATAAAATAACCAGGGTAAAAACTAACACTTTCCCTAATGAGGTATTAGTAAAAAACTCAAATGTGGTATTCGCGGTGCCGATTACCAGTCCGCCGGCAATCGTACCAAGCAATGTACCTACACCGCCAAGCACAACAACCATAAAAGTATCCACAATATAATAAGTGCCAATCGTAGAACCAACCGAACCCAGTAAGGTTAAGGCACAGCCGGCAATACCGGCAATTCCTGAGCCGACAGCAAACGTATAAGCGTCAACCAGCCGGGTATTAATACCAAGGCTTGCCGCCATTTCTCTGTTTTGCATAACCGCTCTTATCCGTATACCATATTTACTTTTATACAAAAGAACGAACACCCCAATAATACAGGCAATAACTAAGGCAATAATAAAAAGCCGTTTATAAGGAAACTGCAGGCCTTGAGAGATTAATAAAGCCCCATCTAACCAACCTGGGCTTTTTACATCGACATTAGGCGCACCAAAAATACTTCTGGCTAATTGCTGAAGAACCAGACTTATCCCCCAGGTGGCTAACATACTATCTAAAGGTCTGCCGTAAAGATGTTTAATCACCACACATTCGAGCAGGAAACCCATCGCTCCGGCGATAAGAAAAGCCACGGGGATGGCGGCAACAAAATAGTAACCAAAGAGACTTTTATCAACATAGTGCAAAAAAATATTCTGAATAACATACGTTGCATAGGCGCCGATCATGATGAATTCACCATGGGCCATATTAATCACTTTCATTAAGCCGAAGGTAATGGCCAGCCCCAGGGCGGCCAGCATATATATTGAACTGACGCTAATGCCGTTAAAAAGCTGCAAGATATACGTTTCCATCTGCCCACCACCTTATTTTAGCCGTCAGGCGATGCAAGGCCAGTCAGCCGCTGCACCGCCTTGACTGCATACATTGTACAGGTACTAGTTACTTATCCCTTTGGCCCAGTCATAGGTCTTAAGATAGGGGTCAGGTCTTACTGTCTTGCCCGTACTCCAGATTTCTTTAATCAAACCATCGGCGGTAACTTCACCAATTCTAACCGGTTTCCAGATATGCTGATTCTCACCCTCGATTTTTACAAGTCCTTCCGGCGCTTTAAACTCAATGCCTTTTGCTGCCTCTTTTACTTTTTCAATATCGGTTGTCCCTGCTTTTTTAACAGCTTCGGCCCATAAATATACGGCAATATAAGCGGCTTCGATCGGATCATCGGTTACCCGGTCGGCCCCGTATTTGGCCTTGTACTTTTTCACAAACTCCTTGTTTTCCGGAGTATCAGTGGTTTGATAATAGTTCCAGGAAACCAGATGGCCTTGCATATTGGCGGCACCAATCCCGCGAACTTCTTCTTCAGCCACGCTTACCGAACAGGTTGTAAGGTCTTTAGCCGTAATGCCGGCATCTTTAAGCTGTTTAAAGAAAGCAACATTGCTGTCACCATTTAGCGTATTGAAAACAACATCCGGTTTCGAAGCCTTTATTTTGTTGATAATTGTGCTGTAATCCGTATGTCCCAGAGGGGTGTATTCTTCGGCAATTAATTCGCCGCCCATGGCTTTTAGTTGTTCCTTGATGATTTTGTTGGCTGTGCGGGGAAATACATAGTCAGAACCTAATAAGAACATCTTTTTACCTTTGTTTTGCAGCAGCCATTCTACAGCCGGAACGATTTGCTGATTGGGAGCAGCCCCGGTGTAGAAGATATTAGGCGATGCCTCCATGCCCTCATATTGGACCGGATACCAAAGCAGCCCTTTATTCTCCTCGAATACCGGCAGTACAGCCTTCCGGCTTGCTGATGTCCAGCAGCCAAACACCGTCGCAACCTTATCTTGTTGAATCAATTTTTTCGCTTTTTCTGCGAACGTAGTCCAGTTAGACGCACCGTCTTCAATTACCGGTTCAATTTTTTTACCTAATAAACCGCCGGCAGCGTTAATTTCTTCGATCGCCATCAGTTCTGCATCCTTAACCGATACTTCACTAATCGCCATTGTCCCGCTGAGTGAATGCAGAATACCTACTTTAATTGTCTCGCTTGCCGGGGACGCCGCTTGTTTAGCGGGCTGGCTGGAAGAACAGCCTGTAAGTACTACGCTTGCAGTTAGCGTCACCGCTAAGACAGCAGCAAGACGCTTCTTTAACTTTTGCAAAACACCATTTGTCATGGATTTTCCACCTTTCGTTCCTTGTTCATTACTGCAACACCGCATCGGCCGTTAACGGTGCTGACAAAGTTCCATAGCGCTACAGTCCAAACAGAAAAGCGCTGCAAGAAGGGACATATCCTTAAGAGGATATTGTCTTCTCACAGCGCCTGTGCTGGTTGGATTACTTTTCTATTGATGCTATTTTACAATGTTTACGCATCAAGGAGAACAGTAAAATCCCGCTATTTTCCCTCAAAAAACTGAAAAGAAAACTTTTTTATATTCCAGCGGCGTATGTCCTGTGTAATTTTTAAACAGACGACAAAAATAGTCCGGACTGCTATAACCAAGCTTTTCACTTATTTCATAATTTTTATACTTGCCTGTACCGAGCAGTTGTTTGGCATGCTCCATTTTGGCTTTTGTCACATAATCAATAAAATGAAACCCTGTTTTTTGCTTAAACATTTTGCTTAAATAATCTTTATGCAACTGCACTTCCTGGGCAACAACCTCAAGGGTGTTATTTTCTTCAATATGCTCCATAACATATTGGCAGGTTCTTCTGATAACACTATCGGTGTGATGGAGCTCATACTTCCTTATTACTTTGATCCTTAGCGAAATACAGGTAAGAAAACTGTCTTTAATACTCTCCAGCGAGTCATTTCGTACTATCTGATCTTGATATAGTGTTCTTTCAAAGTTGGGTAACCACGGGAACTGTTTGACTAGTTCCGCATTGACATTAGCAAGAATGATCTCCATTAATTGCCCCAATTTTAAGCTATCCCGCCCCAGCATTTCGGCTAAGTCGTTAAAGGTATCTTCTGCCGACACCAGCGCTGCCGCATTGCCTGTTAAGATATATGTTATGATTTCTTTTTCCTTATTTACTGGATAATGGATTGCGAGGCTCTCTTCGATCAGTCTTTGCTCCTCCTGTATTTTTCTCCGGTTGCTTTCTTTTTCTTGCAGACAGTGTTTAACCCGTTCCAATACTTCGCAAAGGGCTGCATCATCAACAGGTTTTGTTACATAGTCAAATACCCCAAGCCTTATGGCTTGTTTAGCATACTTAAAGTCACTGTGGGTGCTGAGAAAAATCATACAAATATCGATATGCACACATTTTAGTTCGTTCAAAAACTCGATGCCATCCATTCCCGGCATCTTAATGTCGGTAATGACCAGATCAAAGCTCTCATTAGTGAGCATTTTTAAAGCTTCTTTACCATCACTGGCCTCACCGGCAATAGCAAACCCATATGTCTTCCATTTGTCGAAACGCTTAAGAATATAGCGAGCAGTCTTATCATCGTCGACGAGCAGAACTTTATACATGTTTTCTTCCTCCGGGCGGACTGATTTTTTACTCTTGGTCGAGAATGGCCTTAAGCTGGTTATACGCTTCATCAAAATCATAAGCCTGTATCGTATTGCGAATTTGCCAATACGCATCACTGCCCATACCTGTCTGGAGAATAGCTTGCGATTGCTCAAACAGGCTACAGGCCTCGGCATCGCCTGCTTCAAGCAACTGCACTATTTTATCGAGAATGTCGCGGATATCAATACCTTGACCAATCACCATTGTATTTTCTACCAGTTCAGTAATGCCAGCCTCATATTCAATTGTAAAAAGACAGGTTTCCTCCAAGACAATTGCCAGATTTTCTATTTCCAAGCGTAGCACCTGATCATTTTCTTGCTCTAATGCCTGTTCTACCTGGCAGCAAACTTGGGTTAACCTGTTGGCGCCAATGTTGGCAGCCGTGCCTTTAAGTGTATGCAATAACAGCTTAGCGCCGTCAAAGTCGCCTTTTGCTATTTGCGTTTCAATTGTGCCGGCATCCTCGCCATGGCCTAAAAAACGCTTCAGCAACTGTTTATAGGCAGACTTTTTGCCGCCTAACCGCGTAACAGCACTTGTAACATCCAGGCACTCATCGTTGTTAGACTGATCGAAAACTGTTTCTGCTACAGACCCAGACGCCTGCGGCAAAAAAAGATACTCTTTGAGAACCTCAATCAACTTTGCAACTTCCAATGGTTTGGTCAGATAGCCGCTAAAGCCGGCCTGTCTGGCTTGCTCCGCTACTCCCTGGACAGCATCTGCGGATAAAGCCACAAGCGGCGGACATTTTTCCCCTGTGGCGGCTATGATCCGGCGTGCCGTTTCATAGCCATCCATTTCCGGCATCCGTATATCCAGCAAAATGGCGTCATAAGTTGCCTGGCCTATCCATTCCAGCGCCATTCTCCCACTCGGAACGGTGTCGACAGTGAAACCAAAAGTTTCAAGAATTTCCTTGGTCATCTGCAGATTAATCAGATTATCTTCAACAAGCAAAATTCGTTTTTTGATCATGATCTTATTATTATTTTCAGCATCTGTCCGGTGACAGGAAAGCTTGTCAACCGCTGCCAGCGGCACAGAAAAACTAAAACATGATCCTTGGTCAACATCACTGTGAATAGTAATGCTTCCGGACATAAGCTCAACCATTTTCCGGGAAATAGCCAGCCCTAACCCTGTACCTCCATATTTTCTTGAGGTCGAGGCATCCCCTTGCGTAAAAGCATTAAACAGCCGCTGCTGCTGCTCTGGACTGATCCCAATCCCTGTATCGGTTACTTTGACGCCAAGTACAATATGATCGTGATCGCCCTTGTTTCCAATAAGTTCTAAAAAAACCCCAATACTGCCATGATGAGTAAATTTAACGCTGTTAGAAAGCAAATTCAGAATAACTTGCTTAAACTTTACCATATCGCCCTTTACATACCTTGGTACATCAGACTGAATTTCACGGTTAAAAATCAGGCCCTTCTTCCTGGCTTCTACCTCTACCATACTGCAGAGTTCCATAACAGTATCATAAAGATCAAACTCCACTGCTTCCAAGGTCATCCGCTGCGCCTCTATCTTGGAAAAATCAAGAATTTCGCTAATAATTGCCAGCAGCCCTGTTGCGGCCTTACTTATATTTTCGATATATTCCTGCTGCTTGTGCGTAAGTGTTGTACTGCCAAGCAAGTAATTATAGCCGATAACCGTATTCAGCGGCGTACGGATTTCATGACTCATATGAGCAAGAAATTCGCTCTTGGCCTTGTTGGCCTGCTCGGCCTCTTCCTTGGCAGATTTCATCGATTTAAACAAATTATTAAAAGTGTCGGCAAGCAGGCGTAATTCCAGTGAGCCGTCAGGAACAAGCCTAAAATGTTCGTCATCAAGCGAAAAGCCTGTTAATACCTCATTATAATTTTGAATTGGGCGATTCACCTGGGTAAAAAACAGTCTTAACAGCGTAGCGACAGCACCGATAATAATGACTGCCAGGATGACCTGTAATAACGCGGCCTTCTCTGTTCTGTCGCGGGCAGCCGATAATTCGGCTTCCAACCGGGCATTCATAATATCTTGAAACTGAGCAATGGGCTGCATAATACCTCGCTTGTCTAAGTCATATTTATTGTCAAACATGATATCCCGTGCCCTGGCTAGTTTTTCATCGACACTTAATTTTTTATCTTTCTCGTTTAGTTGAAAGTTTGCAACCTCCGGCGGCATCTCGCTTTCATCTGCTCCTTGTGCTTCCAGGACAAGCCGCATCGACTCTTTTTCCGTTTCTACAAGAGCGTCGGAATTTTTCTTAGCTTCTGCCAGCAATTCCATTTCGGCGCTTGGTGAATTAAGCTCCCCCAACCGGGCGATAACATAATCCCTGGTTTTAGTCTGATTAATCTCCTCCCAGTATTTATACATATGGATAGCTTCTGTCGTGACAGCATACTTGCGGGCTTCATCTGTTAAATAGTCAGAAGCGGCCGCCAGGTTAATGCCTAACTGCTTAAATTCTGTCCGCCTTTTTTCTGCCGTCTGCTCATCTTGAATACTGATATTCATATAGATAACGCTACCCCCGAGCAGCAGCGCGATAAAAAGAAAAATCCCAAGCAGCAGGGCACTAAGCGTTGACTGCTTTATAATAAATCTTGACGACATGAATTCACCTTCCGCCACCGAAAATGCAAAAAGGCATAGTCGCAAGTTTGATTGCTCAAACGGCCACTATGCCATAAATTGCTTTTTTCTTTATTGTAATGCAAATAAATACAG
>NZ_DATMXX010000056.1:0-7802 GCF_035561255.1 Sporomusa sp.
AAAGTTCAACGGCTGCTTTACCTAACAAAGCGGTCGCAGTAACTAAGCTTTCTTCGTCAAAATCAAACCGCGAATCATGATGCCCTGCTGACAACTCGGTACCAACCATCAGGTAGGCAGCCTGTCCGCCTTTTTGCTGAACCCGTTCCATGAAATAGGTACAATCTTCGCTGCCGCCGATATTTCCTTCCGGCAATATACTTTTAAATAAATTGCTCTTTGCAGCAACCTGCTGTAAACGCTCGACAAGCTCAGGCGTATTAGTGCAGTTAGCTGCACCGCCCATCGGCGACAAAACAAGTTTAACATCATACATCGCAGCTGCTGCCTCTAAGATTCTAAGCGCTCTATGGTACATATAATCGTTGATTTCGCTGGTAGTCCCGCGTGTTTCAAGTTTCAATATCGCCTTGTCCGGTATGACGTTGCGCCCGGTTCCAGCCTGCAATACCCCGACATTGATACGCGAAGCCCCTTGGCTGTGGCGGGAAATAGCGTGCAGATTAAGGGCAGCCGTGGCCGCCGCCAGTAATGCATTTTGACCGGTTTCCGGCGCTGCGCCGGCATGCGCAGGGACGCCGGTATAGACTGCATCCAGTTTCGTCGTCGCCAAGAAGCCTACTGTGTTGCAAGTCATCGTGCCAAATTGCTTCAACCCGATCCCCAAATGCAGGCCAACAAAAAAATCCACGTCATCGACAATACCGCGCGAAACCATCGCTTTCGCGCCTCGTACCCCTTCCTCGGCAGGCTGAAAAATCAGCTTCACCGTGCCGGCAAGTTCATTTTTCATTTCAGCCAAAACCTCTGCCAGGGCTAAGCCGATCGAGGTATGACCATCATGCCCGCAGGCATGCATCGCTCCCGAATTGACCGAAGCAAACCCTTCACGCCAAGGCCTATGTTCTTCCAGCATCGCTTCCATTACATCATTTGCATCCATATCAAAGCGAAATGCTACAACCGGTCCTGGTTGAGCGAAATGCATCACGCCCATTACACCGGTTTTCCCCCCCTGCATTCTGCCTACCCAGTTGGGCTCAGCCCCTTGGGCTATAGCTCTTTCCTGATGGTTGAGCAATTCCTGCTGGGACGGTACTCCCATCATAACCTCAGCATCAATCACCGCTTCGCCCACTGTCACTTGATAGCCAAGGCGTGTTAATGTTTCAGCCACAATAGATGCTGTACGAAATTCCGTCCAGGCCGTTTCTGCATGTTTATGTAAATCGCGGCGGCAATTGACAAGCTGCTCCTTTTTTGCTTTCACTAATTCCAAAATGTCCGTATTCATTCATTAATCTCCCTCGTCAATTAAGTTAATCCTGACAATTGGGTATTGTGTATAATACGAAAACGCAAGCTGTACACCGCTGTGCGCTGTACAGTCTTGCATCTTTGATTATGTTTCCGTTTTTTAGTGCAATTTTATTAAAACAGCCTCTTTTTTCCTGCCATTAATACATCAAAAGGGCCATACCGATAATCATAGATCCCACCATCGGCAGCCAGTTGCGTTTGGTAACTTCCATCGGATTAACGCCGGCAATACCGGCTACAATGATAGTAGCGCCAGCAATCGGAGACATCGTACGCCCAAGCGTACCGCCTAAGGTAGCCATACTGCCCATTTGCATAACTTCCATGCCAAAATCCGCTGCATGCGGCGTAACTGCCTGATTGAAAGCCATTGTGGCCGCATCGCCGGAACCAGTGATAAATCCCAAAAGAAAAGGCCCGACGGCAGCACACAACTTGACAATAGTCGGATTATTGAGCATAGCGTCAATAAAGGCCTTGACTAGCCCCATTGCGGTCAAGCCAGACACAAATACCCCGGCCGCAATGATAATGCCGATTATTTCACCGTATGCTTTGCCCATACCGTCAAAAAAGGCATTGCTAAGGCCGACAGGATTTTTCCTGGTAACTACAAGAGCCAGTGCACAACCGATAATCATAGCCTGCGGCACATCAGTTTTTAAAGCAGGCACCAAGGTAGCCCCTAAAAGGAGCAGCAGAATCGGAAACATCGGCATCAGGGCATAAAGCAGATTGACTTTAAAGGAGTTATCCACTTCCAGTCCTTCTGCGTGGTATCCTTTGTGTTCTTTTCTATAATAGGCAATAGCAGTAATTAAAATCGCAGCAACAATCAGTGACGCAATATTGGCTTTGAATTGAAAGGCAATTACTTCCATAACCCCTACACCCGCAATTTTTGCTACAACCGGATTATGTGCCAAGCCTGGATTAAGCATACTACCGTATGTACCACACTTGACCGCTGCTGCCGCCATGGCAGGATGCACACCTGCAGACATCATCAGAGGTACAAAAATTGCGCCTGCCGCCGCCGCTGTTCCTGCCGCACTCGGCAAAGCCACATTGACTGCAAAGGTAGCAATCACCACGCCGGGAATCAAAAGCGGGCGAACTTTCCCCAAACCACTGGCCATCAGATTGATTAAATGTTTGTCACATTCGGTAAACCGCATAACCATAGCAAAACCCATAACAGAACATACAGCCTGAATCAGTCCGGCATTTGTCATGTCTTTGGCAAATGCATTCAAAGCAGCCATCGGGGTGCCGGCCACACAGGCCATAAGAACACCAGATACTAAAAGCACTAAGCGCGCATCGTAACGTTTGACTAAAAAGTAAATCGTAATAATGACCAAAATCACACCAATAGTCAGCATCATACCCAACACCTCTCCCCTCATCGCTATGAAATTCGTTACTCCTTATTTCTGCAGCCCTTTCTCCTTTCCGTCTTTTTTTTAATTAGACAAACAGAGTAAACAGTACGCCAGCATTCCGTTTTCAGTCCATTTACGGTTATTTCCTTAAACAGTAATTAAAAAACGAGTTTTTACTCGTACTGTAAAACAAAAGCCCTCGTACAAAATACGAGAGCTTCATTGCTATGTGATATAGTATACTTGGTTTTATGGTCCTTGTCAATATATTTTAGATGAATTTTATCTTGATTATGTAAAATGCTCCAGCAGTAACTGTAACTTGATTTTATAGAGTTTACGCGGTCGTCCTTTAGCAATCATCTCTTCTCCGGCAAATTCAGCCAAACCATTCTCCACCAAAATAGTTAAGATTCTTCTGGCGCTGCGGGCCGTAATGGTCAGATAGGCAGCTAGTTCCTCTGCCCCAATCGTATCCGTATCCAATTTATCAATCACAGCCAGCAAACGATTTACAGTAGTGACGCTGAGGTTCAGCTGATCAGCCACGCGCTTACAGGACGCCGCATCCGCCTGCACGGAATACTTAAGATGGACTGCCGAGCTTAATGGGCCGATCACTTCCCGCTCATCGGTTACCGCCATCCATAATCCCTTGCCTTTCTGCTGTGCCATGCCCAGCGCACGAAATGCATTTTGTTCGGCATCATAGGCCGTAACACCAAAACCAATGCCGCCGCTAACTGCAGCCTTTACCTGGCAAGCTATTTCTTCTAGGATAGGAATAATGGTAAGTTCATTGGTACTGTCTTCCAATATGCCACGAGTAGAGTACAAAGTATACTGACCATCGCCCCGACTTACGAGAGAACCTTTCAACATTTCAGCATAGTCGACTAAAATCTTGTATAAACACATTTCCATGCGCTTCACATTATAGCTTGAACTGGCCCGTACTATATTATCGTATTCATCAATCGCAATTTCTTGTATTGCCAATTGACTTCCTTTAAATCGTTGTGCCAGACAGGAATTTATTGCCACATCCAACGTGGTGCGAATATTGCTCCGTGTCGACCAAACACGAAAAACAGGCACCCCTAATTCTTTTAACTTTTCATACGTTGCCAAAAAACAAGTAACGGCAATATCGATCTTGCCTTCCTGCCATAGTTCATAATGATGATTCGCAAACCCCTTGGCCGAAGCTACGTCGGAAAACGGTTTAACATATATGGTAGGCAACGGTAGATTTATATCCTTAAAAGTTTCTTCTACCTCGACCTGACTATATGTATCAAAGCTAACCCTATGCAGCTTCAAATTTTCAATATATGTGATTTCAAACAATGCCCGATATAAACTAGAACCGGTATGTGGAAGATAAAACAGCGGCTTATGTGTGGATACAGACAACGCATAGTGGTAGGGCACAATACCCGAGAATAACCACATATCAAACTCCGGACAACGTGCCCGCATAATTTCCGGAACTTGCGCTGCGTCCTGATAGACAATACCCTGCGGCAATAAGATATCAATTCGTTCCAATGCTACCGCGTAGGCTAAGGCCACCGAATCAGAAGGCCCGACAATAGCCATTCGTATTTTTTCCATGTATTTGATTATCTCCAATTCTTTTCTATCGCAATGGTACAGCCTTTAAATACCTCCAACATTCTTGTTAAAGCTCTACCGTGTACTTTTTTACTCACTTTTCCATTATAACCTATTTTCATATTTTGCGCATAGGCTGCACTTCAACAGGTGGTAGGGCGACTAAAGAAACAGGAAAAAAAGCCGCTATTTATCTGCAAAGATTGCTGACACATAGCGGCTTCTTCATCTTGAAATAATGTCGGTCTCATACCTAATTCATGTCCGTTGGTCCAATATATTTAATAATCTTGAGCTATCCGGACACGGGGACGGTGGTACTGTCTTGCCTTTTTTCAATAAATCTTTCTTGAAGACACAACCACCGTCCCCTGTAAGATATAGTACAGAAGGGTTATCCATTTTGGGGTAGAAAAACTCCGAACAATCAGTTTCATGTATAATTAGGAAGAAGGATATGAATGTCCCTGTCCCAGGGAAGAATTTTTCTATACCCATGACATTAGACGATTCATCCATTTCCAAAGAATTTACGTTTTAGCTGGTTGGGAGCTTATTCCCGCTTCACGTGCAAGGTTGTAATCTTTGATATGGAATGGATAATCCTTCAATATTTTTCTTGGGGGCCTCTTATGATAACTAATCGTCCAGTTATTGGTATTGATGTAGCCAAAAGTTTTTGTTATTACGCAGCCGTTTCGCCAACCTGTACAACATTTCTAAAACCATTTAAAGCCCTAAATACCAAGCAAGGACTATTATTCGTTTTAGGGCAAATAAGAAAAGTGGAAGAAGCATTTAGTAGTAAACCGGTCATCGCCTTAGAATCCACGGGTCACTACTCTCAACGCATCGTCCACTTTTTCTTGAAACAGGGGTTTGAAGTCTACCACATCAATCCCCTTATTTCTCATTCTATCAAAAATTCTGTTGTAAGGAAAGTTAAGACAGATCAGGTTGATGCTCTTGAGTTGGCAAAATTGTTGTTTATTCACAGTTTTCATCCCACAACTATGCCAAAGGAACAGCTTGCGAATTTGAAGGTTTTGACAAGAACAAGAGGTCAGTTAGTACAACAACGAGTCGAATCTCTCAATAAATTGCAGTCTAGCATTGAGCAGATTGCTCCACTATTTCCCGATGTCCTCAATCCTGGATCACTTACCGCCCTGACTCTTCTAAACAAGTTTCCTTTGCCTTGTGAGTGGACCAGGAATGCCAATCAAAAGGCCATCCTTGCTATGCTGGAAACTTTACCTCGCAGGGGTAAAGTATACGCTCAACAAAAATATGCCGCCTTGCAATCTTGTGCCGACGATGCCCAGGTTACCGGCATATCGCTAGAGGCCTATGCCTGCACGGTACGTTGCTATGCTAATATAGTTCAGTCGTTAGATGTACAGATTAGTGTGATTGATGAGCAAATTAAGGTGCTTTCCGAACAATTACCAGAAGTTACGCTATTAAAAACCATACCCGGTATAGGCAATACATTGGCCCCTATTATCCTTGGCGAAATAGGTGATATTGACCGATTTATGAACGCTAAGCAGTTGGTGGCTTTTAGCGGTATTGATCCATCCGTTAAGCAATCGGGTAATTTTGTAGGTACTAAAAATAAGGTAACCAAACGAGGATCGCCATTTCTACGCCATGCCCTTTATATTGCTGCTACGACATCTATTCGAAAAGAATTGAAAGGATCACAGGTTAACTCAGTGATTTACGAATATTACCAACGGAAAATTGAAATGAAAACCAAGAAACAAGCTCTAGGCGCTGTTATGAACAAGTTAATACGTATCATATTCTCGGTATTGAAGAGTAAACAGTCATTCCGTTTAATTACCCCTGAACAACAAGTTGAAATGTATCAAAAAATCCTACAAAAAGCGGCCTAACGAAGAAGAAAAACCAAAACATTACCTATTCCCTTCTCAAATATTGTTCGGTATTGGGAAAGGTTTTATTTCTCTATGCGTAAATTTCTTTAAACAAAAAATCAGAAAAAGACTTGACATTAATTAGCTGGTCTTCGTCTTTTCCCAATGTCCCGGCTGCCAGGAATGAGGTACAGGTTCTCGCCAACCTCGACGCAAGCGTCGTCAAGCCTGCATTGCTGGCGGAGCAAATGAAAGATGCTGCCGCCTTCGTAGCGCCTGGCAAATAGATTTTGCTGAGGTCGCACTGGGAATCGAGGTCCACCATCAGGACCATCGTTCCCATTTTCGACAGTTCGTAGGCGATGTTGCCTGAAATGACCGTCTTGCCCACGCCGCCCTTACGGTTGGCGATGCTAATGATTTTCATAGGGATTCCGTAGTGTCTACGGCTACGTCTACTTAATTTTTTGTTTTGGTAAAAACCGTGCTATTTTTCCTTATTTCAGCTGAAAGATAAGCAATAAAGAAGTATCCCCTTTTCTGAGGATAACACTTATTTTAATATGCTTCCTATTCTCTTTTGAAGTCGTAATATAGCTCATCCGCATATTTTTGCTTTTTGAAATTCAAATAATCCAAAATGACACTCGGTTTTTTTATTATATACCAGTCTCCTAGTCTATCGAATTTTCTACACGAAGTCATTAGACGGGGCTTAGAAATATTCATAACTTTTTTCCCACATTTTTCACCCCAGTGCCTTAAGCGTATTGAAAAATCTATATCCTCCGCAATGCGAAGATTTTCATCAAATCCACTTATCGCCTCAAAATCTCTCTTAAAGCACCAAAAAAGCCCTCCACAAATCAATCCATGCTTTATAAAAATCGCACTAAACACAATGATTGCGGATATCATTATTCCTAATGACAGTCTCTCTGTTTTTAGCACAACTCCACCACCAATATATTTGCCACTCATTAGCTGCTTTTCTATTTCGACCAGCATAGTCTCGTCCATCCAACTATCTGCATCTATAGTAATCAGGATATTCCCTCGTGCAACCTTAGCTCCAGCATTTCTAATTTTTGAAAGATTTCTACTGTCTTCTTTTACTATAACGCAATTGTAAGATAGTGCTATCTCTTCAGTTCGGTCCGTACAACGGTTTAACACTACGATTACTTCAACTTGATCTTTATAAGGCAAAGATGCAGCAATAACCGAATTCAGACACTTTTTAATATATCCTTCTTCATTGTAAGCAGGTATTATGATAGAAAACTTCAGCTTTGCTTGCGCTTGACCGTTAATCAAACTTTTTTCCGCAGGCAAAATCATACTAGGTGCATTTTCAAGTGTACCTTGTGCCAATATATACTCTACACTATGTTGTAACGCATTCACTTCTCTTTTTTGTATTATAAAATGGCAACCTATTCCTGTCAGAATAAAACCCATGATAAAAATTACCATTATTTACCTCCTCTTCATTTTGAGCATTACTGACATTGGCTAAGATGAAATGCTCATTGAAGTAAGGAAAACACTTTGATTTCCAAGGAAGAATCTGAAGAAAAACAGAAAGCAATAAGAG
>NZ_DATMXX010000057.1:0-9864 GCF_035561255.1 Sporomusa sp.
GGTTATAGATCAAGCGAAAAAATGACTCAAGAGAACCGTCCCCTTGAGCCTAATAACCTAAATTTTTCATCACTAAACTGCAATTTTTTTGTATATCACTACATACTTTTACTAAAACCAAACTGACATTCCTGCTTACAATATCGAATTCAGGTTATAGATCAAGCGAAAAAATGACTCAAGAGAAATCGTCCCTTGAGTCTACTAAACTACATTTTTTTGTATATCATTACCATACTTTTACCAAAACCCCACTGACATTCTTGCTTGCAATAACGAATTCATGCTTATAGATAGCGAAAAAAATGACTCAAGAGAACCGTCCCCTTGAGTCTACTGGCACTTCATTTGTTAAATTTGTTCAATTGAATCAACTTGGAACATGCATGATCCAGCCTCATTAAGATTCCGCCGGAGCTTTGCAGTGTCTATATTTGCTGTTGCGACTTGAACGTCAACAACAACCTGACCAACGTGCTTCGGGACCGATTTTGCTGCTTCAATATTCAGGCCGGCAAATTCACTGACGTGACGGTGAATTTGAGCGATTATTTCTTCTGCCGTACGGTCAGTATTACCGAATACAATCCTTAAGCGTCCTGCCTTGTTTTTTTCTAACTCCTTAGCTTGACTCATCACATTGCCTCCTAAAATATCGCATTATATTTTTATTATACCAGATCCTGCTAAAAATAGATATTCTGACTCAAGGGGACGGTTCTCTTGAGTCTATCGATGAGTATATAACAGTACCGATAATAATACTTCCACCTAAGATTTCTCTCATCGACGGTATTTCCTGCAGTAACAAAACCGCAAAGAGGACACCATACACTGGCTCTAGGGTTGATATAATTCCGGCTGTCTGTGACTCAGGGGGACGGTTCTCTTGAGTCTATCGATGAGTATACAACAGTACCGATAATGATAATTCCACCTAAGACTTCTCTTATTGACGGTATTTCCTGCAATAACAAAACCGCAAAGAGGACACCATACACTGGTTCCAGGCTGGATATAATTCCGGCTGTCTGTGTTTTTAGATATTCTGGCTCAGGGGGACGGTTCTCTTGAGTCTATCGATGAGTATACAACAGTACCGATAATGATAATTCCACCTAAGACTTCTCTTATCGACGGTATTTCCTGCAGTAACAAAACCGCAAAAATGACACCATACACTGGCTCTAGGGTTGATATAATTCCGGCTGTCTGTGTTTTAATATTTTTCAAGCCACTAATAAATAATGAATGAGAAACCCCTGTAAAAAGGATCCCTAATAAAATAAGCAGCACTATGTCATTAATTTGCACCAGTGGCTGCTGGAGCAAGAAGAATGGGATGAGTAGGATTGTAGCAGTCACTTGTTCATAGAATGCAATAACTAAACCTGAGTACTCGCTGACGAACTTGCGGTTAAGCATTGATAAGATGGCATAAGTAAAACCAGAGGTTATTCCCCATAAAACGCCTTGCGTTAAATTATTGTCCAATTGAAATTCCGGGATCACTAGCAGTACACCCACGAATGTAATTAATGCAACAATAATATCGGCAACCCGGATATTCTCTTTAAAAAAGTATGGTTCCAGAAATGTTACAAAGACAGGGAATGTAGAAAACGTAAGTAGCCCGATGGCAACAGTCGAGACCTGTATTGATAGAAAAAAAGTAATCCAGTGGATTGCTAAAATAACGCCCATGATCGCCAAATAGAAATAATGCCGCTGCTGTTGCAATTTTATATTTCTCTTCAGATAAACCAGCAGCAGCAATAAGAAAATACTCGCAAAAAAAACTCTGCCCAGGACTATTATGATTGCCGGCAGCGCTATCAGCTTGCCAAATAACCCAGACAAGCCAAATAATAAAACCGCCACATGAATCTGTAATAAACTGATATTTTTTGCTTTCATATACGACTATTCAACAGCCTCTTTTCTTTCATTCCAGTCTGACCGGAGTATAGCATATTGTTTAACATCCCAATACTTACCTTTAGCGAACATTTTCTCCCGGGCAATCCCTTCGAAACTCATGCCAGCCTTTTGCATCACTCTGCCTGATTTCTCATTTGGCACAGCGTGAATGCACTCAACACGGTTAAGGGTCATGTCTTGAAAGGCAAATTGCAATACCCGCCTAACTGCCTCCGGCATAAGGCCGTCGCCCCAATAACGGCGCCCTAACACATAACCGATTGCCGCGTGATTGTTTTTCTTATCTACCTGGGGAAAGCCTATAGCACCGATAAGTTTGCCGGTTTCTTGCAAAATAATCCCCCATTCACCGGCCTCATCGCTCAGATACCGGTTTAACGTGAGATTTATAAATGCGTGGGTATCTGCTATAGCCTTGTGGGTATCCCAGGTCATATATTTTGTTACTTCATCAACGGAAGCATATTCAAAAATAGCTTCTGCATCATCGGGTCCAAGCTTTCTTAAAAGTAACCGTCTTGTCACCAGCAGCGGTGTATTCCAGAAAAAAAGCTCGCTCACTTTTCACGTCTCCTTTCTTTCACCGGGTGAGTTCTCTTAAAAATTTGCTTAGCATATAGAAAACCCCACAGAATCACAGTCATGTGACTCCGCAGGGTTGCTACCCACGTGTAAGGCTTGCAAAGCCTCTATGCAGCTCCAGCATCGCTACTGTTATGCACACTCACCTTTGGGAATATTTTTGCATAATATTCCCAGAATGTCAAGAACAGGCTCAAGGGGACTCAAGGGGACGGTTCTCTTGAGTCACTCCACCTATTCTATTAAATCATTAAAAAGTCGGCGGTGTCATTGTCCATATGGAAATTGCGGTTACATCGCCGATATTGATAAAGCGGTGTGGCACAGTGCTATCCAGATAAATACTATCCCCTTCATGCAGGATATACTCTTTGCTGCCCCAGCGAATTTTCATGCTTCCTTGCAGCATATAGCCGCATTCCTCACCTTCATGGCAAATCAGCTCATCAAAATTCTCCATGCCTGGCTCGATTTTTATCAGTAAAAATTCCATCTTCCGGTTTAAATGGGGACTCAGCAATTCATAAGTAACATTTGAATTAGGCAGGATGATTTTCTTTCTCTCATCTTTGCGGACAACCGGATTATCCAGCTCGTACTCGTCAAAAAAGTAGTTGATATGCACATTTAATGCTTTGGCTACCTTCCAGAGGGACCCTACTGAAGGTACAATAATATCCCGTTCCATTTGGCTGATCAAACCGGAGCTCAGGTCGGCCTTCTGGGCAAGCTGCTCGATCGTATACTTTTGTTCCTTGCGCAGGCTCCGTATTTTTTCCCCTAGTTGCAAACTTTTCACCACCAGCTAATTTTATTTGGCGCATACCATTATGCCCGCATCTGCAGGCATAATGGTATGCGCCGCTTCACTTATGTGTTGCGTTCAAAATAAGGCAACCTAACATGTGGTGTGGTTTCGATACAGGGATTGCGAACTACCATATCCACATGACAATTACACTTATTCTTCCCCAAATTATAGCTGTCGCCAAGAGCAAAATGCACAGTACCGGCTGCTTTCTCATCGACGGAAATGTTGCGAATGACCTGCCGGTGGTCTGGGTTAAATCCAAGAGCAAATTCGCCGATGAAATAAATGTCCGGCCCCTGCGGCCTGATATATTCTGCAAATTGTGGTGAACAATCAACAAGTTTGCCTTGCCTGAACTCAAGGCGCTGTGGCTCCGGAGGCAGCCAGGAGCGGCTGACAGTACCATCAATGACGATAACCCCTGTAAAGGTATCTTCAACAGGGCAGGTATAAATCTCCCCGTCAGGCATTTGCGCCAGCCCGTCATTGCGGCACAAGCCATTGGCAATAATCCAGGAACGCCCTTTGACCGAAAAAGTGATGTCGGTACCTGCTTCAGATGTAATATGGAAATATTCTACTTTAATAAGTTCCTGCTTTATTATCGCCAGTTGCTGCGCCAGAATAGTATAATCGGTGCTACCCCAGAATTCATCCTGTAAATAATCATCACGCCAGTCAAACAAGGATACGATCCGGCACCCGTCGCTTTGCAGCCGGGTGCGCAGACGGCGGCACAGATCATATCCAGGGGCCTCAGGCTCGTACAGTTCAATGGCGTGACTGACACCGTCCAGACCGGATTCTTCGCTAAAACCGCCCAGGCTATTGATTACCACAGTGGGATAAGGCAGCAACCCGGCAATGGTTTGGGCCAATGCTTTTTTGCTTTGATAACAGACAGCCACCTGCCGGACCGGAACACCGCCTCCCTGCAGGGAAACAACAAGATTCTCCCGTAATTTATGCATTTTTCCCAACCTCCCAACAAGCAACCTGATGACCGGGGCCGCAATCCTGCAGCATAGGCATCGCCTGACTGCAGACACCGGACGCCTGCCGGCACCGGAAGCGGTACAAACAACCGGAACTTACCTGGCTTTTATTGTTTTCTTCACCGTATTCCGGACAGTTGGAGGCTAACAGCTTGCCGATGGCAGGTACGGCACTGATTAATTCCCGGGTGTACGGATGAACCGGATTGAGCATGATATCGTCAGCCGTGCCGGTCTCAAGGATCTTGCCCAGGTACATGACGGCCGCGCGATTAGCTACATATTTTACCACCGCCAGGTTATGGGATATAAAAATATAAGTCAATCCCAGCTTCTTTTGCAATTGCTGCAATAAATTCAGGACCTGGGCCTGTACTGATACGTCCAGTGCCGATGTCGGCTCATCCAGAATCAATAGTTCCGGTTCAGTTGTTAACGCCCGCGCAATCGACAGCCGCTGACGTTGCCCGCCACTGAATTCATGCGGATAACGGCGCAAATGATCACTTGTCAGGCCGACAAGCTCCAACAGTGATACCGCTTTGCCGCGCATGTCGTCCGGAGTCCATTTTCCCAAAACACGCATCGGCTCGGTAATAATTTGCTCCACATTCAGCCGCGGGTTTAGGGACGAGTAAGGATCCTGAAAGATAATCTGCAGACGTGGACGTAAAGGGCGCAGGCTGGCTTCCGGCAGATGGGATATTTCCACCCCGTCCAGCAAGATCCGCCCGCCTGTAGGCGCTTCTAAACGGACGATCAAATTGGCCAGCGTACTTTTCCCACAGCCGGATTCGCCGACAATGCCAAGGGTGTCCCCTTTATTAACAGCAAGGGTTACCCCGTCAACCGCCCGGAAGATTCTTTCCTTGCCCAGATAAGTCTTTTTTACAAAATATTTTTCAACAGCATCCAGTTCCAGCAACGGCTGCATCTCCAGTATCCTCCTCTGCTACCAGCCAGCAGCGAACAGTATGTCCGGCCCGCACGGTGATATTCTCCGGTTTCTTGCCTGTACAAATAGCCTGTTTACAGGAACAACGCGGCTGAAAGCGGCAGCCTGACAAAATACTGCGCACATCCGGAACCGTTCCGGGAATAGCCGCCAGTTGTCCGGCCGCTGTGAAAAAGTCCGGAATAGCGGCAAGCAGCGCCTGGGTATAGGGGTGCCGGGGTGATTGCAATAATTGCGCCGTCCTGCCACATTCCACCACCTCGCCGGCATACATAACCGCCACCCGGTCACAGATTTGCGAAACCACGCCCAGGTCATGGGAAATAAAAATTACGGCAGCGCCGGTTTGTTTGACAGCCTCCTGCATCAGCAGCAATATCTGCGCCTGAATGGTGACATCAAGCGCAGTGGTCGGCTCGTCGGCGATTAAGAGTGCCGGTGAACATGACAACGCCATGGCAATCATAACCCGCTGCCGCATCCCGCCGCTCAACTCGTGCGGATAGCTTCGCAGAATGTGTTCCGGCTCCCGAATGTGAACAGCCTCCAGCATGGCTGTCGCATGTGCTTCGGCCTGCCTTTTACTCATATCCTGGTGGGTCATAATCACATCAGTCAACTGCCGGCCAATAGAAAACACCGGATTCAGGCTGGTCATTGGCTCCTGAAAGATCATTGCCAGCTCTTTACCCCTGATTTTCCTCATTTCCGCCGGTGTTTTCCGCGTCAATTCCTCGCCGCGGAAATTAATGCTGCCACCGGTAATAGCCGCTCTCCCGCCTGGCAGAAGCTGCATAATAGCCGCCGCCGTAACCGATTTGCCTGAGCCCGATTCGCCAACCAGCCCCAGAATTTCGCCCGCAGTCACCGTTAACGATACCTCATGCAAAACCCGCGCTTGCTCACGGCCAATCGCGAGATCGACCACGAGGTCCCGGATAGACAGTACTGAATTCTCCATATACATTCTCCCTGCTTAGTTTTTAGCCCGCGGGTCCAATATGTCACGAATCCCGTCGCCCAGCAAATTAAATCCGACAACAGTAATAAAGATAGCCACTCCGGGAAAACCGGCATACCACCACTGGTCAATTGCATACGAACGGGCCGTGCTGATCATGGCACCCCATTCGGGAGTCGGCGGTTGGGCACCCAGTCCGATAAAGCTCAGCGATGCCGCAGTCAAGATGGCTTCCCCAATGCCGAGTGTCATCTGAATCAGCACCGGCGCAATACAATTGGGGATGATATGCCGGGGGATGATCCACAGCGGCGTGGCGCCAAAGGTACGCGCCGCCCGGACATATTGCCGTTCTTTTAATGACAATACCTGGCCTCGCACCAGCCGAATGTAAACCGGAATCTTCACAACTGCTACAGCCAGCATAGTATTAAACAGGCTGGGGCCGAGTGCGGCTGCCAGCGCCATGGCCAGAACCATGGAGGGAAAAGACAGGACAATATCGGTTAAAGCCATGACAGCCTGATCTGTTTTGCCGCCCTGATAGCCGGCAACACTGCCGATGATCGTTCCGGTCACCGCCGCAATGACAACTATAGACAGACCAACTTGTACTGATATCCGGCTGCCGTAAATTACCCGGCTCAGGATATCCCGCCCCATTTCGTCAGTGCCAAACCAGTGCTGCATCCCGGGTGGCTGTAATCTGGCCGGCACATCGATAGCAACAGGATCGTAGGGAGCAATCACCGGCGCACCAAAACCAATGACCAGCACCAGCATCACAATAATCGAACCAATAAAGGTCAAAGAGTTGCGACGTAAAATAGTAAATGTTTTGCAGGCACTCATCATATTAGTCGACCTCCCTGATTTGAGGGTCAAGCACCCGGTATAGCAAATCGACCAACAGATTGATCAGAACATACCCGACAGAAACAACCAGCGTAAACCCCATAATAGCGGGAAAATCAAGAAAAGCCACTGAATCCACGACATATTTCCCCATACCGGGCCAGGCAAAAATAGTTTCGGTAATAATAGCGCCCCCCAGCAATTCACCGAGAATTAACCCGGCTACCGTCACTGTCGGTAATAAGGCATTTTTCAATGCATACTGATAAATAATCTTCCATTCGGCAAGACCACAGGCTCTGGCTGTCCGAATATAGTCCTGCGCCAACGCATCGATCATGCTGGAGCGCACCTGCCGCGCGATAACCGCCAGTTGGATATAAGCCAGGCAACTGGCAGGCAGCACCAGGTGCTCGGCAGCGCTCACCACCACCTGCCAATTACCTGCTATTATGCCATCAATGATATACATCCCGGTTATATAGGCCGGTGGGCTGATAAAGGCATCCAGCCGCCCGGAAGCCGGAAACCATTGCAAATATTTATAAAAGATAATCATGACCACCAAGCCGGACCAAAATAAGGGAGTGGACACGCCGATGAGGGAAATAATCCGGCTGATGTGGTCAACCCACCGGTCGCGCCGGACAGCAGCCGCTACCCCCAGCAAGATCCCGAAAACCAGAGCAAGCAGCATGCTGACAAGGGTAAGCTCCAGCGTAGCCGGAAAATACCGCTTAAGCTCCTTGGCAATTGGTTGCTGTGTACGAATGGAGGTGCCCATATCCCCCTGCAGCAAATCTGTCATATAACGGAGATATTGAACCGGAATAGGTTGATCCAACCCCAGCTCCACCCGGACCTTTGCCAGCGTTTCCTGGCTCGCCCGCTGCCCTACCAGCATTCGTGCCGGATCGCCCGGAATGACATGGGATATGGCGAAGGTAATGATAGATACCCCCAGAAATACTACCAGCAAATGAGGTAACCGTTTAATTAAATACCGTAAAACAAACATGCTCTCCCCCCAAAGCGCAGATATGGATATGCCGCAACATATCCATATCCCCCAACACTGTCATACAGGCTATCAGTTCTTTTTCATGCTTTCAAAGTTATACATGGATTCCAGCATGGGGTTGTATACGTAGCCCTGCACGTTTTTGCGCATGGCAACCATGCTGTTGCTTTGGAATAATAAAATATATGGAGCCTCTTCCAGCACAATAGCCTGAGCTTGCTGGTAGAGCTTGGTGCGTGCCCCCTGGTCACTGATCTGCTCGGCCTCACGCAGCAGCGCGTCTACCGCATCGTTCTTGTAAAATGCCCGGTTACCGGCCAGACCGAACATCCTGGAATCATACCAATAGGTCATGAACGTCTGGGGATCGGCGTAATCCGGACTCCAGGCCCCAAGACACAGATCGTAATCAGCCCGGTCCACCTTGTCTCTTAAAGTAGCCCATGCTATTTTTTCCAGTTCAACCTTTACCCCGATTTTAGCCAGATTGTCCTGCAGCAGCAGGGCCTCACTTTCCCAGAAGCTCTTGTAATCAGAATAGAGCAGCTTCAAGGTCAGTCCCTGAGCAAAACCGGCCTCGGCCAGCAGCTGTTTACCTTTTTCAATGTTAAGACTATAGCCTTTGGCATTAGGATCATAGCCCCATAAGCCTTCCGGAATTGGTCCTTTCAATTGGATGCCTTTACCTTTGATCGCACCCTGAATGATGGCATTATGATCAATAGCGTAATTAAGGGCCTGCCGGACCTTGACATTATCAAGCGGCGCCTTCTTGTTATTCAGATACACATAACTGACCAACAGACTGGGACTTTCAGCAATCTGGAGATCCGGTTTGGCTTTCAACTGATCAAGTTGTTCAGTGGGAATACTCTCAGCAATGTCGATATCGCCATTTTCCAGTTGCAGGCGCTGCGCCGATGGATCTTTAATAAACTGGATAAGTACCGTCTTCAGAGCAGGCGCACCGCCCCAATAGTCATTCGCTGCCTGGAGCTTGATATTCTGGCCCGGATTCCACTCCTTCAGCTCATAGGCGCCACTGCCCATGGTGTGATCGGCAAGATAGCCGGAAGCTAAGTCGCCATTCTTTTCCTGGGCCATAACCTTGGGATTGATGATGCTGGCCGCGTTGGTTGCCAGCGTGTACAAAAATGGCGGGAAGGGCTTTTCCATTACGAATTTTACCGTATAGTCATCAACTGCTTCCACTGCTTTCAGTGTCGGGAAATAATCGGCAGGTCCTTTCTTAATTTTCATGACCCTGTCGAAACTGAACTTTACCGCCTGTGCCGTCAGCGGGCTGCCGTCATGAAATTTGATATTCTTACGAAGCTTAAATATCCACTCCTTGCCATCAGGGCTTACCGACCAGGATTCTGCTGCCATGGGTTCAACCTCAGTGCTGCTTTTACCATTATCGGCTTTATATTTGACAAGACGGTCATAACAGGGATAGGTAATCTTCCAGGAGGCATTGTCCATAGTTGCCGCCGGGTCTAATGTTGCCAGATCCAGGGACATACCGACAACCAAAACATCATTGGGTACCTTTTTAGTGGCTTGCTCTGCCGGTTTGCTGCTGCCACAGCCTCCCAGAACCATGACCAGCAACACCAGCACCATCAGATAACTTAACTTTTTCATGCTTTCCCCCCATTTCAAATAATGCTTTACTATATAAAATAAATCTTTTCATGGCCCACTGACAAAACAACCGGGTTCAATATGCCAGGCAAAGAT
>NZ_DATMXX010000058.1:0-2668 GCF_035561255.1 Sporomusa sp.
TTCTATGAGATCGGTATTATGGCTTCTACGGGCCGTATTCATGAAATATCGGGTTGTATCTTTTTTGTTCTTATCATTATTCATAATTTGCTCAACAAAGGCTACTACATGAATCTTGGACGAGGCAGTTATAATCGCAAGAGGATGGCAGGCATTGTTGTTATTGGCGTTTTTGGTATCAGTGTTTTGGTGCTGGTAATTAGTGGAGTCGCCATGTCGAAACATTTATTTCCCAATATGAGGTTTCTTTCTGACTGGAATGTTCGCGCTCTTCATCTTGGTGCTGCAATTGCTGCCCTGGCATCATTGATTTTTCATGTGCTTATGCATATGGGGCGGTATATACAGGGAAGAAAATTCTACTATTTGACCGGACTGGCACTTATATTGATGGTTAGCAGCATATTTGTTCTGCCCTATATAGAACGTTGGTACCATCCGGTAAGTATAAATCTGCAAGAGACCCTTGAGGGTGAAAAAGTTAATTTCTCTGGCAATGTGTTGATTGTATATTTTAGCCGGGTAGGCAATACGGATTTTCCTGAGCAAGTAGATGCCGTATCTGGAGCTTCTATGATGAAGGAAAATGGAGCTCTTTTAGGAAACGCTCAGGTTTTAGCTCTTATGATACAGAATGCAATAGGGGGAGATATTGCATTAATTCAGACGGAGGAAAAGTATCCTGCCAGTTACAATGAAACCACAAAGATTGCAGGGAATGAGTTGGCGAATCAAAGCTTTCCTGTTCTGAAGCATAAGCTGCCTGATTTGATACAGTATGATACGATTGTACTTGTTTATCCTTTATGGTGGGGGACGCTTCCCAGGCCAGTGGCCAGCTTCATTAAGGCATATGATTTCGAGGGGAAGACCATTGTTCCAGTCGTAACTCATGGCGGTGGTGGTGTTGGTGATAGCAGGGAAGTGTTGCGAGCAATGGCAAATGGGAAGGTGGCAGAACCACTGAGCGTATACAGTAGCGATATCCCATTCGTCAGGAATGATGTCACGAATTACTTGAAAAACCTCGTTAGAGGAAATATAGATTAGTAATATGTTTACAAGGCATGTGTTTGAATATTTCAAGACGAGATTTTGTCTACAGTGCCGGTGCCGGTTTCCACTGTAAAGAAACATTATTTAAATGTAACTGCATTTCAACTATAGCTCTTGAGAAAAAGTGGCATTAAAACCGGGTACAGTGGCCCGGTTTTTTCTATTTTGGTATTAGTCATAGCAGAACGTAAAGAACAGGGATGCAGGAAAAACACGGTGAACGGGATTGGCGATCATCGACATTTACACAGCTTCGCGCCATATAAAGTATATTAGTTAGCTGTGATAGGATTAGGTAATCATTTGGTAGGAATGGGATAACGGTTTTTTTCCATTTGTAGCATAATGAGGGTGATAAGTTTTACTTGTTTCTGTTACCTCCGCTACAGTACTTGGGATGACGATTTTTTGTACAAGCTATGATTTCAGCTTACACAGGGGGAAATGGATACTGTAGTAAAATGATGGTTGAAAAGATGCGTTGAGCTGCATAGAGGAGGGGGTATTTTCATGGTAAAAAAACCTATTTTGTCCGTACTTTTAGCGATGATTATGACGGTTGGCTCGGTTTCGGCTATGAGTAAGCCTGTCACAATTAAGGACCAGGGGAGTTTTCTAGCTGGCGGCACGGTGGTAACTGCACCAGGTAAATACGACAGAACAAAGCCGACGAATCTTGCTGGTGAAACATTGCATGGTGACCATGCCTATGTGTTCTACCAAAAGCCGGTCAAGGCGCATAAATATGGACTAGTGTTCCTGCATGGCGCTGGGCAGTCAGCAAAGACTTGGGAGTCAACGCCGGATGGTCGCGATGGTTTCCAGAATATCTTTTTGGAATGTGGCTACAGTACCTTCCTTGTTGACCAGCCGCGCCGCGGCAAAGCCGGCCGATCCCCCATACCGGAGAAGATTTCTGCGACACCGGATGATCAGCTTTGGTACAATGCTTTTCGCATTGGTCAATGGCCAGACTACTACGAGAATGCTCAGGTACCAAGAGATAAGGAATCATTGGACCAGTTTTTCCGTCAGATGACGCCGAACACCGGTGCGTATAATAATGGGGTTATTGCCGATGCTATGGCTGCGGTATTTGAAAAATCTGGAGAAGGCGTTCTCGTGACGCATTCGCAGGGCGGCGGTCCAGGCTGGTATACGGCAATCAGGACGGACAAGGTACGCGGCATTGTTGCTATGGAGCCGGGCACATTCCCTTTCCCTGAGGGTGAGGTACCAGAAGTAGAGGCGACAAGCAGTCCTTTCCCGGCAAAAGGTGAGTCTGTTCCGATGAAGGACTTCATGAAACTCACGAAGATCCCTATCATTGTCTATTATGGGGATAATATCCCATCCGAGCCCACGGATAACTGGGGCCAGGATAACTGGCGCGTGCGCCTGAACCTTGCACGGAAATGGGCGGCAGTCATTAACAGTTATGGCGGGGATGCGACTATCGTTCATCTGCCGGAAATTGGGGTTTATGGCAATACACATTTTCTGTTTTCAGATCTGAATAATGTCCAGATTGCAAATTTGATGGAAAAATGGATGAAGGATAAAGGCCTTGCCAAATAAAGCGAAACGGCCATTTCTCTCATATATATTATGG
>NZ_DATMXX010000059.1:0-2536 GCF_035561255.1 Sporomusa sp.
AGTATAACAGTAATGATGGAGATAGTAGTCCGGATGAAGGTTTGCAGAGAGTCGGCACAAGGTGAAAGCCGATAACTAGAATTTGGAAGAAAATCACTCCAGAACTGCATTTCTGAAATTGGAGTAAGAAATGCCGGGTTAGCCACGTTATTTGGCTTAGGTTTGATTGAACCGAAGAGTGGCATTATTGTGCAAATAGGGTGGTAACGCGGGTATTTAACTCGTCCTTGATTAGTAGATCAAGGACGAGTTTTTATTTTATTCATATGTAATACGCAAAATCTATATATTCCGCATTAAAACTTTAACGCGTTGTATATAGCAAGTGCTTGCCAAGTTCTTTAGTGCAGAATATATATTTAGGGGAGGATCTTATGTCTGAAGCAAACAAAGGAATCTTTAAATTACCAAACTCATCAATATCACTTGAGGATGTTTATCTTGCTGAACAGCAGTTGCGGCCTGTTTTACAGAAAACAGAGCTGATTGCCAGCCCGGTGTTTAGTAATGAGTCGGGCAATCGGGTATTTATTAAACCGGAGAACCTACAAGTAACAGGGGCGTTTAAAATCCGTGGGGCTTATTATAAGATTAGTAAGCTAAGTGATCTGGAAAAGGGAAGAGGGGTTGTTGCCTCTTCCGCTGGTAATCACGCTCAGGGGATTGGCTATGCAGCTAAGCTGCTTGGAGCCAAAGCTACCCTGGTTATGCCGGCTACTACGCCGATCATAAAAGTCGAGGCCACCAGAAACTATGGTGCCCAGGTTGTTTTGCACGGCGATAGCTACGATGACGCCTATCTGAAGGCCCGGGAACTGGAAGAGCAGCATGATTATGTGTTCATCCATCCCTTTGATGATCTGGATGTAATTGTTGGTCAGGGCACATTGGCTTTGGAAATCCTTAAAGAGTTTAATGATGTTGATGAAATAATAGTGCCGGTGGGCGGCGGCGGACTAATCAGCGGGCTGGCGTTTGCTGCCAAGATGTTAAAACCAAGTATAAGAATAATTGGGGTAGAGCCTGAAGGCGCCTCCTGTATGAAACAGTCACTGGAGAAAAACCGGATCAGTACACTGGACAAGGTGGACACTATGGCCGATGGTGCGGCTGTCAAGAAACCAGGTATCTTAACCTTTGAATTTATCAAACAGTTTGTCGACGATATTGTGACAGTTTCTGACTTTGATATTATTGATGCGATATTACTCTTGATGGAAAAACATAAGATGGTTGCTGAGGGGGCTGGGGTGTTGTCGCTGGCCGGGCTTAAAAAGCTGCAGGCAAAAGACAAGAATATAGTATGCCTGCTTAGTGGCGGCAATATTGATATATCCACTATTTCAGCAATTATTAACAGAGCGCTGGTTGCCAGAGGAAGATTGTTCTGCTTTACAGTAACCCTGCCGGACAAGCCCGGAGAACTACTGCGTGTTGCTCAAATTCTGGCAGATGTGCATGCCAATGTGATTAGGCTGGACCATAATCACTCCAAGGTTATGGACCGGTTCAAACAAGCCCAGCTGGAGGTCACCGTGGAGACAAATGGCCATAGTCATGTTCAGGAAATAGAAACAGCCTTTAAAAAGAAAGGAATGGAGATCAGTAAAATTTATTAATATTGCACACCACCCGCCTGCAAAACTTTAATGCGATGTATATATGACCTTTGGGCGGGTCTTTTTTTTTTACATTCTTTTCTTGGGTTGTTTTAGTAGGTGGCCAGTGTAACGGAACTTAGCGAAAACATCTAATATAAGAAGAATTATAGAGCTAATCTGAGAAATATAACGGCAATGTATCTTATTTAGAATCTATCATTCGCCTTAAGGTGCCATTGCGTTAATTGCCCCTTTCTTTTTAGTAAATCTGGGAGTATAGTTAAGTCAATAGTAAAAAAAGCCGAGTTCCATATATGGAAGCGGAGGAACCAATCATTGGGGTTAATTCTGCCTAGCAGAAGGGATGTCTTCTCTTGCCATCCTACCCGTCAGCTAACTTCGTAGGCTAAAGCAAGGGGTCGCAAGACCTTTCATGTCATGGGTCTTTTTTTGTTCCCGATGACCCAATACAGGATTTCGGGAAATTCGGGAGGTACAGTATGCAGAAAAAAGCCGTTTTGGAAGCGGCCATTAGTGACGGATTTATAAAACTCCACCGCAGCCTGGTAGGCCGGGGGCCTGTTGAGAGCCGAACCTATATTATAGAAGATATGGTGCTCATCCGGTTTAAAGGGGTACTTACGGTGGAGGAAACCCATCTGGCCAAAACGGATAAGGGACGGCAGGTGGTGAAAGAGATGCGCCAGATACTTCGGGAGACATTTAGTGATGAAGCGGAGGATCTGGTTGCCAAGCTGACTGAATGTAAGGTTGTCAGCAGCCATAGTGACATTAGTACGAAAACCGGGGAACGGGTGGAAATATATATTTTGGCAGATAACCTTGAAAAGAAGCTTCGGTGCCTGGAAAAAAAAGGTGGATAAGAAATTGTTTTGGTATAAGGTGGTTCAAATAGTTAATCATAGTATGATAAC
>NZ_DATMXX010000060.1:0-22812 GCF_035561255.1 Sporomusa sp.
CCAGAATATTACGAAAGAAGGTGAGGACAGCGAAAGTAGAAATATGTACAGATAAGCCAACCGTTAATAAAATTATTGAAGCGGCAATTCCATTATTTGCAACCAAGGGCATAGCTGCCGTTTCAGTTAAAGAACTAGCTGATGCCGCCGGCGTAAACATTGCACTGATTTCTTATTATTTCGGCGGAAAAGACAATTTGTATGCATACGTACTGGAAAAACAATTGTCAATATTAGGGGATGCAATCGATATTATCAGTAAAGAAGATATCTCAGCTATTATGAAAATAAGGCGATTTGCGGATAATCTGGTTGTTATCTATAGCAAGAACCCGTATATAGATCAGCTTTTTTTCATTGAAATCTTCAATCCAACCAAATATTTCGATAGCATTGTAAAAACGGCAGTTGGCCGTATGCATCATTTCTTACGAAATTGTATTAGCGATGCAGTATCTAACGGAGAATTTAGATCTGATATTGATCCAGCCTTTGCTGCCATGTCGCTGATAAAAATATTGAATTTGTCATTTACATCTCAGCATCTTTGCAAAGAGCTTCTACCAGACACAGAAAATCTGGCGCAGCGATATATGGCCCAGGCGGTTGAGATCTATTTACACGGAGTCACAAAATAACTTTTTAAAAATAACATAGCGAGGAGAAATGACGGTGAACAGAAAAAACATTATATGGCTGGCTGTACTTCTTGTACTTTTTACAGCAGGATGCAGCAAACAACAAACCGCCCGCCCACCGCAGGAGGTTGTGGTTAAGGCAATGCAGGTCATGCAGCAGGATACACCTGTTACATATGAGTTTGTTGGCGAAATTGTAGCAAAAGATGAAGTCCAAATCAAAGCTCAGGTCTCTGGTAATGTGGCCCGTAAATTAGTTAAAGGCGGCGATACTGTCCGTGTCGGACAGCCATTATTCGAGATTGACCAACGCAATTATATAGCGGCAGTAGCCGATGCTCAGGCCCAGGTGGCGCAAGCCCAGGCCTCACTTAGCAACGTCCGCCGTGATGTTGTGCGTTATCAAAGCCTTGCCAGCCAAGGGGGCATCGCGGCCCAGATTTTAGATACCTCCGTATCGCAGGCCGAGCAGGCGCAATCCCAGGCAAACGCCTATTTAGCCAAACTGGAGCAGGCCCAGAATGATTTGTCAGACACATTAATCGTATCCCCGGTAGACGGCCGGATTGGCGTAGGCGAGTTGAGTGTCGGTATATATGCCCAGGCTGGCAGTACAGTACTCGCAACAGTTTCCACAGTAGACCCTGTGCTAGTTCGTTTTAGCATGAGTGAAAATGAGTATTTAAAATTCTCCCGGTTGGGCAATACCCCCGATTCCTGGGGGAAAAACCTTAGCCTTATTCTCAGCGATGGCAGTAAATACCCGCTTACCGGCCAGTTAGAGCAGATTGACCGGGGCTTGAGCAACCAGACTGGCACCCTGGCTATGAAGGCAGCTTTTGGCAATCCGAAACAATTGCTGGTACCTGGCATGTTTGCCCGGATAGTGGCAATCGGCGAAACAAGGCCGGGGGCCTTACTGATTCCCCAGCGTGCTGTTCAGGAAATGCTGGGTAAAACCTTTGTCACAGTAGTCGGTGCCAATAATGAAGCGGTAACCAAACCGGTAAAACTGGGACCTAAAATAGACAGTCTGCAAATTGTAGAAGACGGACTTACAAACCAGGATGTTGTTGTCGTTGAAGGATTTGCAAAAGCGCAGCCAGGATCTCCACTCAAAATTACAATGATCGGGCTGAATGACCTGACTATTCCGGTCTCGAAGTAAGGGGGCGGGCTTTATGGCACAATTTTTTATTAACCGACCGATCTTTGCGATCGTCATAGCAATTCTTATTACGCTGGCAGGCGGCATTGCCGCTTTTAATCTGCCTATCGCCCAGTATCCGCAGATTACACCGCCACAGGTCAGCATCAGTACTATATATACTGGTGCCAACGCTGATGTAGTAGAGAAAACGGTAGCCCAAGTTATCGAACAGCAGGTAAACGGCGTTGAAGGCGCAGTCGCTATGACCTCAACCAGCGCCGACTCAGGCCGCTATTCACTCAACGTTAAATTCGAACTGGGACAAAATCCGGATATGGTGACAATGTACACACAAAACCGTGTGGCTCAGGCTAATTCCGGCCTGCCCCAGGATGTACAGCTTACCGGCGTAACAACCCGCAAGGTTTCACCTGATACGGCTTTGTACTTCAGCCTTATTTCACCAGATAACACCTATGACAGCGTATTCCTTAAGAATTACGGCAGCATCAACATTATTGACGACATCCGCCGGGTGAAGGGCGTAGGTGATATTGGGGAATACGGCTCCGACTTCAGCATGCGTGTTTGGCTCAAACCGGATAAGCTGGCCCAGCTAGGCGTTACTGCCTCAGATGTTGCCAGTGCCATAAAAGAGCAAAACGTACAGGCCCCGGCCGGCACCATCGGCCAGCTTCCCTCGGTGGCCCACCAGGAATTCCAATATACGGCCAGTATTCAGGGCCGTCTTGTCACCGAAGAGGATTTTAGAAAAGTAATCATTCGCTCTCAAGCCGATGGCTCGGCTATTCACCTGGGTGATGTAGCCACTATTGAGCTGAGCGCCAAAGACAATACTTTTAAAAGCAGCTTCGATGGCAATGATTCGGTTGTTTTTGCCGTTCAACTGACAACCGAGGCTAATGCCCTGGAGACTATTGCCGGTGTCCGTCAGGTCATCGAGGATGCAGCCAAACGTTTCCCGCCAGGAATGGAATACCGTATCCTTACTGATAATACCAAATATATCAGAGAATCTTTAGAAAAGGTTTTCCATACTTTCGTGGAAGCCCTGGCCCTAGTATTGGTTATTGTGTATCTGTTCCTGCAAAATTGGCGGGCCACACTAATTCCGATGCTGGCAGTGCCGGTTTCCCTGATCGGAACCTTTGGAGCTTTTGTACTATTAGGGTTTTCCATCAATACACTGACACTGTTTGCCATGGTTCTGGCCATTGGCCTGGTGGTTGATGATGCAATTGTCGTTGTTGAGGCGGTTGAACACCACATGCGTCATTCCGGCCTCAACCCGAAAGATGCTACCGTCCGTGCTATGAAAGAGGTATCCGGTCCGGTTATCGCTATCGCTTTCGTGCTTGCATCTGTTTTTATTCCGGTTGCCTTTTTTGGAGGAACTACCGGTGTTTTGTACAAACAATTTGCGTTGACAATCGCTGTTTCCATGGCGCTGTCGGCGATAGTGGCCCTGTCACTGACACCGGCGTTATGCAGCCTGTTACTGCAGCCTTATACCGGTGAGAAGCGCACAGGCATCATGGGGAGATTTTTCGACCGTTTTAACCTGTGGTTTGAACGCATAACCGAGAAATATTCCAGCGGCGTCCAGCACTCTATTCGCCGGGCCGGCTTATGTTGTGTAGGTCTGGCAGTCATCGTCATCTTGTGTGTCGGTATGCTGCGGATTATTCCTTCTACCTTTGTTCCCAGTGAAGACCAGGGCTTCCTGTTATCAGTTGTCAGCTTGCCTGAAGCAGCTAACATGAACCGTACCCGGGCGATTGCCACTCAGGTCGGCGAAATCTACCGTTCACTGCCTGGGGTGGAAGACACTATGGAAATAGCCGGGTTCGATATTCTGGCCGGTGGCCAAAAGTCGAACGGCGCGATGGTTATTGCCAGTATGAAACCCTGGGCGGAACGAACAGAACCTAATATGCAGCTTAATGCTGTAATTGGGCAAGCCATGGGAAAGGTAAGCGCAATACCTGAGGCTACTGTATTTGCCTTTAATCCACCTGCCTTACCGGGAATCGGCGCTGTCGGCGGCCTCACCTTTATGATTCAGGACAGAGGCGGCTCATCGCTGGAGGAAATCAATAATGTATCCCAGCAGTTTACCGCGGCCGCCCGGAAGCGCCCTGAGCTTGGCATGGCCCAATCAAGTTTCCGTGCAGATACGCCATCTTACAGATACGAAGTAGACCGGGAAAAAGCCAAAGCGCTGGGCATTCCGGTCCAGGATATCTTTACAGCACTGCAAACCTTCCTGGGAGGCGTTCAGGTCAACGACTTTAACCGCTTTGGCCGGACCTACAAGGTTATGTTGCAGGCTGAGCCTGAATTCCGCGCCGATGCGGACGCGACCCGCTTCTTTTATGTGCGCAGCTCTGCCGGTACCATGGTACCGCTTAATACACTGGTCACACCGGTTTCAACCAGCGGCCAGACACTGATCAAACGCTTTAACGGCTATCCAGCTATGCAGATCAATGCAACTACAGCGCCGGGTTACAGCTCAGGCCAGGCAATGAAGGCCCTGGAAGAGGTAGCGGCTGAGGTATTGCCCACAACATTTACTTATGAATGGGCCGATCTAAGTCGTGAAGAGAAACTTTCCAGTGGTCACACGCCGGTTATCTTTGGATTTGCCTTGCTATTCGTGTTCTTGTGCCTGGCAGCCTTATATGAAAGCTGGAACATTCCTTTTGCCGTATTGCTGTCAGTTCCCACAGGCATTTTGGGCTCAGTGCTGCTCCAATATGCCCGGGGACTCGAAAACAGCGTTTATATGCAGATCGGACTGGTTATGCTCATCGGCCTGGCGGCCAAAAACGCTATCCTGATCGTAGAATATGCCAAAGTACGGACTGATAGCGGTATGGATCCGGTACAGGCAGCGATTGAAGCTTCTAAACTCAGGCTGCGGCCAATTCTGATGACGTCATTTGCCTTTATTTTGGGTTGTATTCCGCTGGCATTATCAACAGGCGCCGGCGCTGCCGCCCGGGCATCTCTTGGCACAACAGTTGTCGGTGGCATGATAGCAGCCACCGGTCTGGGTATCTTTTTGGTTCCTGTATTATTTGTTCTAATTGAACAGGGAACTGCTAAATTCAAAGCTTTTAGGGCAAGACGCACCGTTTGATACAACTAATGTTTCACTTATCATTAAGAAAAAATCCGTAGACGTTTTTCGTCTACGGATTTTTTTCTATTTAATTGCAACTACTTGCCGATAATTAATGATATCTTCAACAGTAACCACCGGCATATTATTCTTTTCAGCAAAAGTTACTATCTCCGGCAAACGAGCCATAGTACCATCCGGATTAGTGAGCTCACACAATACACCGTAAGGGCTTAATCCAGCAAGCCGCATTAAGTCGACATTAGCTTCTGTATGACCGGCCCGCTCCAGCACACCGCCAGTCCGCGCTCTTAAAGGAAATACGTGGCCTGGACGATGCAGGTCATCCGGACATGCATCAGTGGCAATCGCAGCCTGTACTGTCGCAACACGGTCAGCAGCCGAAACACCTGTAGTTACGCCGCTTGCAGCTTCAATCGAAACGGTAAATGCAGTTTGGAAGTGACTGGAGTTATTATCAACCATCATTGGTAAATCTAATGCCTGCACCTTTTCTTCAGGTAAGCATAGACAAACAATCCCGCTTCCTTCGCGAATCAGCATCGCCATCTGCGGCTCAGTCAATGTCTCAGCCGCAAAAAATATATCTCCCTCATTCTCCCTTTGTTCATCATCAGTAACCAGGACTCCCTGGCCTTTACGCAACGCGTTAAGGGCCCTTTCCACCCGCTCCTGATAATCGCCAAACTGTGCTAATAAATTCTGATTCAAAGTCGTCGCCTCCTATTGTTAGTCGACTCACCCGAATCAGGGCGTTGGGGGACAGATAGCTATAAGTAATCTTATCATAAATAACAACGGCTAACTGTCTCATCCTCTTTCGTCCGGACTATACCGTCGGCTCTGGCATCTCACCAGATCTGCTGACCTCCTGAATAAGGAGCGCTCGCGGGCTCCCCAGTTACCTGGGATACCGCCGGTGGGGACTTGCACCCCGCCCTGAGAATAAGTCTAGTTATAGAATACTACTTTCCCTTATATTGTCAAGCTTGCATTTTAGATCTTTATAGCTAATTGCTGTCGCTTCTAATAGGGATAAACTGTTTTCTATACTTAGCAGGCGTAAGCCCAAACCGCTCTTTAAAGACATGATAAAAGTGGCTTAGACTGGAAAAACCCGACTCCATGCATACATCAACTATTTCCATATCAGTGTGCAGTAAAAGATTAAGGGCATAATTAATTCTTTGTTCGTTAATATATTCGGTTGGTGTAGCATTCAGGTGTTTCTTAAATAACCGGCATAGATGCTCATGGCCAATATCGGCCAAGCCGAGCAGAGCAGGCAGGCCTTTTGTAAAATTACTTTTTTTCTTCATCTCTGACAAGATAACAACAAGCCATGATGGCACATCATCCCGTTCGGCTGTCGCAAGTGTAAAATATTTGGTTAATAACTCAAATAACAAAATACGCAGATTAGTTTTTACAGAGTTTGTTTCATTGATATTAATCAGATTCAGGCTCTCCATGCGGGTTTGGATAATCTTCTTTTCCGCATGCGTCAGGATTACTGAAGGCGGTATTTCGGATTGCAGCAGCATTTCTTTAGGGAAACCGGCACTCAGATATTGCATTAATTCGTCCATGGTCTCTTTTGAAAATGCGACATTAATGTGTAGTCCCTCAGAGAGATACTCCTTATAATGAATATCCTGAATACGGATTAAGGTAAGCGATGCTTCTGCCAGCACAGTCTTTTTACCATTAATAATTAATAGCTGCTTACCCTTAACGATCAACAGCAATTCATAAAAATCATGAACATGAGGAAATTTTGCGCCTTTATAAGAGGAGGCTATCGCATAATGGGCTTCTGTTTCAGGATTAAGGATAAACTTGGCTTTTCGCTCATAACACGTCACCAGGTAAGCCTCCCTTCTTTAAATAAGTCAAAATAACGGAAAAATTCTGTCAAGGCAGAACAAGAAATACTCATCAAACTCCCCTTATAATTGGCTTAGTTCTCTTGATCTTACCTGTCTCCAGCCGGTTATCGCGATCAATAGTAGGTCAGAAGAATCCTGCGCAAAGTTCTTGCTAAACGTATTTGCCGTAACCAATATGCTTTATCTATGAAAATAATAATGCATATTACGACAAATGACAACTCCAAATGACCAGGCTATAACACTGTACGGGAGGAGTGATTCTGGCAATATGTTTTAGGTCTTAAACCTAACTATGTTCTAAAACGAGAGGAGACTGTAAAATGAACAAACTGTTTAACCGCAAATTCATCCTTGTATTGGTTTCCTGCATAATCGTTATGTCTCAGGTATTAGCCGGTTGCGGTAGTAATAAAGACGCAAAGAAAACTGCGGCCGACGATAAAATCATCATTAAAATTGCCTATGGCAACAATGTAGGTGAGCCTAATGATAAAGCGGTCCGCGAATGGGGACGGCTGATGAAAGAAAAGAGCAATGGCCGGGTTGAGTTCCAGTATTACCCGAGTTCCCAGTTAGGATCTCAAAAGGATGTTACTGAACAGTTGACTATTGGTTCCAATGTCATTACCATCTCTGACGGTGGTTTTCTCATGGACTATGTCCCGGAGTTCGGAATAACGTTTTTACCCTACATCTTCGATAATAAAGAACAATTATACAAATTGGTTGACAGTGATCTGTTTAAAGACCTGTCCAAAAAACTGGAGGCTAAGGGGCTGTATGTTGTCCATAGCAAATGGATCTATGGGGAACGCCACCTGATTGCTTCCAGGCCGGCAACAACACCTGAAGAACTCAAAGGCCTAAAGATCCGGGTTCCCAATATTAGACTCTCCACTGAAATGATTAATGCTATGGGTGCGGTATCCACCCCCCTGCCACTGGCTGAAACCTATCCGGCCCTGATGCAGGGTGTTGTTAACGGCGCTGAGAATCCCATCCCGGTGCTATATGGCAGTAAAATGTTTGAAGGGGCCAAATACTTGATGCTGACCCGCCATCAGGTCAATATGTCTTCCTGGATCGCCGGCAAAAAATTTATTGACAAACTGCCGCCAGACATCGTACAAATGCTTAAAGAGACAGGTGAAGAAGCCGGCAGATTCTTAGAAAAAGAGAATGAGCGAGCTGATAAAGAATCCCTTGATAAAATGAAAGCGGCCGGCGTGCAGGTAGTGGAGGTTGACCGCACCGCATTCAAAGAAGCCATGAAAGATTTCCCCAAAAGGTTTAAAGAGTTTCCGCCTGAGTTAATGGATAAAGTATACGCAATCATTAAGCAGTAACAATACAGCTATAATGTCGGGTGTCGTTGGCCACGGTTGCATAAGCCGTGGCCGTTTACTCGAAATACAAGTGGGATGTGATAATGTGGGATTCACGCTTTGGAAAATAGTCAAAAATCTTGATGAGCTTCTTGGCATGCTGTCGATGGCATTCATTATTCTTTTGGCTTGTGCTAATGTATTTATGCGTTATGTAGTCGGCAGCCCCTGGGGCTGGGTTGAGGAAATAACTATTTTCACCTTTGTCTGGCTGACAATGTTTGGTGCAGCAGCAGTTGTTAAAGTCGAAGGTCATTGCAGTATTGATGTGCTCACCCGTAAGCTGCCGCCAGGACCAAGGCGGATTGTCAGCCTATTTGCTGATAGTTGTGTGCTTATTACCCTGGTTCTTCTGATTTGGTACGGAACCGAGCTCACCTTGCTGGCCACCAATAAGATTACTCCTATATTAGGAATACCTTACTCTTATGTCGATGCCGCCATTCCGGTCTCAGGTGTAATAATGTTTATTTACTACCTGCAGATTGCCTGGCTGCATCTTACTGGCCGAGAGCCAAACTGCAATACGGAGGAATTACATTAATATGTCTGTTTTAATTGCTTCGCTTTTTATGCTTGCCTTATTTGGGATTAATGTTCCGGTAGCTTTCGCGGTTACTTTGGCAACGTTTATATATTTTTTTCTTGCCAATGATCTATCGGCAGTTATGGTTATCCAGCGGATGGTCGGTGGTGCCGACAATGTGCCGCTGCTGGCAATCCCGTTTTTTATGATGCTTGGCTCAATTCTCAATTATACCGGTATCACACAGCGCCTGTTAAGACTGTCCGATGTTCTTTCCGGTCATTTACGCGGTGGTCTGGCGCAAACCAATGTAATATTGGGAGCACTTATTGGCGGCCCATCTGGCGCAGGACTGGCCGATGCAGCAATGATTTGCAAGGTGCTGGTACCTGAGATGGTACGCAATGGTTACAGCCGCCCCTTTGCTGCAGCGCTAACTTCGGCATCAGCCCTGTTAGGTCCGATTCTGCCGCCAGGCATTGGTTTGATCATTTATGGCTTTGTCTCAGATACCTCAATCGGTAAATTATTTCTGGGCGGTATGGGCCCTGGAATCCTGCTCACCATTTTACTGATGGCAGCTGTGGACTATGTTGCCAGAAAACGGGGCTATAAACCGACAAGGACAAAAAAACCTACGGTTAAAGAAGTAGCGTTGGCGGCAAAGGATGCTGTGTGGGGCCTGATGCTGATGGTCATTATTCTCGGCGGCATCAGATATGGGGTGTTTACCCCCACCGAAGCCGGCGCAATAACAGTAATCTATGCATTGATTATCGGCTTGGCCTACAAAGAGACCAAGTGGTCTGATATTAAAGCAGCCTTGTCCGAATCAGCCCGTGCCAATGGCTCAATTATGCTTATCCTTATGGCTTCAGCAGGCTTTGCCTGGATTCTAACCTGGGAAGGCGTAGCCGAGAGTGTAACAATGATGATGACAGATGTTACCGACAACCCGGCAGTATTCCTCCTGATTGTTAACCTGTTGTTATTACTTGTCGGTATGTTCCTCGACGGAAATGCCGCCATCATAGTGTTAACACCGCTCTTAATGCCCACGGTTCACACTATGGGTATTGATCCGGTACATTTTGGTATCACCATGATCTTTAATCTCTCAATCGGAGCCATTACCCCGCCATTTGGCACAACTATGTTTTTAACCTGCAACCTGACCGGGGTAAAGATGGACGAATACCTTAAAGAGATTCTGCCCTTTTACGCAGCGCTGCTGGTTACCTTAGCTATTACTACCTATTATCCGCCGCTATCATTGCTCTTGGCAGACATGGTAAAATAATTTACTTAAATCAAAATAGCGAAAGAACTAGTCAAGCAGGAACAAGAAATAAATGCCCTTCCCCTTTATAATTTTCTTATAAACCTTACCCACCTGACTACTTAGAGAACATAGTTTAGTAAACAAACAACATCCACAGCCGAAATGGAGAGATTCAATTGACTAAGATTAAAAAAGTAAACCTATACCGGGCGGTATCCCCGCTCTCAAAACCGATTGCCGACTCTACTCATCAAATACCGGAGATTGCCTTCCTAATTGCCGAGGTTGAGCTGGCAAGCGGCATCACCGGTCAAGGCTACCTGCTGGCCTTTCATTACTCTCCCAATGCCATCAGCGGCGCATTGCGAGATATTAGGGATTTCGCCGTTGGCTATCACGCCTACGAGACCGGCCGGTTAATCAAGGACTATGAGCAGGAGGCCGAGTATTTCGGCAATAATGGCCTGCAAAAATGGGCCACAGCCACGATCAATGTCGCAATGTGGGACGCCTGGGCTAAATCCCTTAACCAGCCGATTTGGAAGCTGTTTGGCAAGACTGTCGATTGTGTGCCCATCTATGGCAGCGGCGGCTGGCTTTCCTACAGTGATGAGGAGCTTATTGACGAGGTAATGGATTATAAAAAACGTGGTTTTGCCGCAGTAAAAGTCAAAGTAGGTTCGCCAGAGGTAGAGCGCGACATTGAGCGGTTACGTAAAGTGCGCGCTGCTGTAGGGCCGCACCTTAAAATAATGATGGATGCAAACCAGGGAATGGACTTGTCAAATTCCATTAAACTCTCTACTATAGCTGCCGAAATCGGCATCCATTGGTTTGAAGAACCGCTAAACCATACCAATTTTACCGGGTATCAGTTATTACGGCATAAAACAGGCATCGCCCTGGCGATGGGCGAACGGGAATACGATCTGGAGCCGCTCAAAGAGCTTATTGCCCGCAACGCGCTTGATTTGTGGCAGCCGGATCTAATTCGCATCGGCGGGGTTGAAGCCTGGCGGCAATCTGCACTGTTGGCACATTCCTATCACTTACCGGTACTGCCTCATTACTATAAGGATTACGATGTTCCTTTGTTATGTACTGTCCCTAATCCCTATGGGGCCGAATCCTTCGACTGGGTCGACTGCATTATCGACAATAAGATGCGAATTGAAAACGGGTTCGCCTATCCCCGGGAACAGCCCGGCTGGGGCTTTAATTTCCTGAAACAGCATCTTACTGAAATCAAGTAGTAAAGGAGCTTCGCCGATGAATACCGCTATCTTAAAACAAACATTCTCATTGGAAGGCCGGGTTGGGATTGTAACAGGGGCTTCGTCAGGAATCGGCAGGGGTATCGCCCATTTACTTGCAGCTGCCGGGGCAAAGATTTATAACTTCAGCCGCCGGCCCACAAGTTCGGAGAACCTGGATTTTATCCTTAATCCGAATGTAGAGGATATTCAAATTGATTTGACCGATTTAGACAGACTCCAACGCACGGTAAATGAGGTTTGTGCTGCTGATGGTCTGGATTTCCTCATTAATAATGCCGGCATAACCAAACGGGTCCGGGCCGAGGATGTAGATCAAGCCTGGTGGAGTGCTATCCACAAAACCAATGTCGATGTCCCCTTTTTTCTGGCCCAAAACTGCTACCCTTATCTTACACGTTCTAAGCATGCCGGCCGTGTTGTAAACATCTCCTCAATGGCAGCTCACCTGGGCTTTGCTGAAGTAACGCCATATTGTTCGACTAAGGCGGCAATAACCGGCATCACCCGCGGCCTTGCTGTTGAATGGGCCGGCAATAATGTTCTGGTCAATTCAGTGGCGCCAGGCTGGATTCAGACCAACATGACACAAACAGTCGCTGATCCCGAGCGCCTGTCCAAAATTATTGGCAGGATGCCACTACACCGGTACGGTCATCCGCAGGCCGATGTCGGACCAATGGTATGGTTTCTTGTCAGTGATGCTGCCCGTTATATTACCGGACAGGATTTTGCTGTAGATGGAGGCGCGCTAAGTTATGGATTCTAACATGCAGGCAATTGTTTGCACCGAACCAAGTGTTCTCAGCCGCACAACCCGGCCGCTGCCGGCCCCCACCGCCGGTCAGGTATTAATCAAGGTTCAGGCCTTAGGGATTTGCGGTTCAGATATTCATGCTTTTCATGGTCGTCAACCCATGTTCTCCTATCCGCAGGTTATGGGCCATGAGATTAGCGGTCAGGTAATCAGTGTTGGCGCCAGCGTCAGCTCTATAACCCCCGGGCAACAGGTTATTGTCATTCCCTATGCTCACTGCGGTCATTGTGCCGCATGCCGGCGAGGTAAGACAAATTGCTGCACCAGCCTGTCAGTCATGGGTGTTCATCGTGGCGGTGCCCTGCAGGAATATATCGTGGTTGATGAAAAGTATCTGGTAGCCGTTGATGGGCTCGCTCACACAACAGCAGCCTTAATCGAGCCTTACGCCATCTCAGCCCATGCTGTCCGCCGCAGCGGCCTGGCAAGCGGCGACCAAGTATTAATCGTCGGCGCCGGGGCGATTGGCCTGGCAGCAGCCGATATTTCCCGGGCGCTCGGTGCTCAGGTCATACTTGCCGAGACCAACCCGGAACGATTGGCCGCAGCGGCTAACCGTTATGAATTTTCTCAATGCCTTAATCCGTTAAACAGTACTTTCGACCAGCAACTCAAAGATATGACAGACGGCAATGGCCCGGTTATCATTATTGATGCAACAGGCAACCCAGCATCCATGAACAGCCAGATTAACAGCTTGGCAGCAGGTGGCACTCTTGTTTTTGTTGGTTTGCATTCCGGCGAAGTTCAGTTTAACGATTTAGCCTTTCACAAGCGGGAGACTACCTTATGTGGCAGTAGAGGCGCTACCAGGGAAGACTTCCAAACAGTCATTGACTTGGCGGCAACAGGCAAAATTCGTTTGGTGCAGCTATGTTCCCTTACTGTTCCTTTTAACCAGCTTGATCAAACTGAATTTGTTAAACTGGCCTCACCGGAAGTGATAAAAGCAGTGATTACCTTTTAATGAAAAAAGCTGTGTTGAAACTATCGTTTCAGCACAGCTCTTTCTCTGCCTAATATACACATTCTCAAGTGAAGTAAAAAGCTCCTATTATACTACACTGCCAGTAACCCGGCATCATCATTCCTACCACTATGAGGTATGAGGTGCTGTAGCGAAACGAGCTATTAGACATATAGGGCTCCCCGTTTGGTCAATACTAAGACCGAAAATGAAAAAGCCAAGCTATACGGAGGTAAACACCACAATGGAATTATTCCTTGCGATACTGGTGCTGCTGTGCTTAATCGGTCTTTCCAATATTTTAAACAGGTTTATTCCCTTTGTCCCTGTACCATTGATTCAAATTGCATTGGGTGCCACTGTGGCGTACCTTCCCACCGGCATACTTTTACCGTTAAATCCAGAGTTGTTTTTCGTATTATTTATTGCTCCCCTTTTGTTTGCTGATGGAAAGCGCATGCCCCGGGAGCAATTATGGAACCTACGTCTACCTATTCTGCTGCTGGCCTTGGGATTGGTATTTGTTACAGTATTTGTTATGGGCTATGCCATTCATTGGCTAATTCCATCGATTCCTTTGCCAGCGGCTTTTGCATTAGCAGCCATATTATCACCTACAGACGCGGTTGCCGTTGGAGCGATAGCGGGACGAAGCGCTCTCCCCCCAGGGTTAATGCATCTTCTTGAAGGAGAGGCTTTGATGAATGATGCATCCGGTCTGGTTGCTTTTAAATTCGCAGTTGCAGCGGCAGTTACCGGCTTCTTCTCATTGGCGCAAGCATCGACCAGTTTTCTGTTCATTTCCATTGGCGGCCTTTTTAGCGGGATTTTACTTTCCTTTTTTATGATACGCTTGCGTCTAACCATTCGCCGTTTAGGGATGGAAGACGTAACAATGCATATGTTGATCCAGATCGTAACTCCCTTTGTCATTTATTTATTTGCAGAAGAAGTCGGGGTATCGGGTATCTTAGCTGTCGTAGCCGGCGGCATTATTCATGCAATTGAACGGGACCACGCAGAATCGATGATGGCGAAATTACAAGTAGTTTCAGTAAGTACCTGGTCTGTTATTCTGTTTATTTTAAACGGGATCGTTTTTCTGATCCTTGGGTTACAGATCCCGGATGTTACAACAGTAATATTCCGCGATGCTGCGATTAGCAATACCCAGGTTATTATCTATATCATTGCCATTTCATTTGGATTGATATTACTTCGATTTATCTGGAATTATCTGTTCTGGAAAGAAAAATGGATATCGAGCAAAACTGTTCTGCATTTTTCACGCCTACATTCTGTTATCTTAATTTCTTTATCCGGTGTCCGTGGCGCGGTTACACTAGCAGGGGCATTTTCCATTCCTTATGTTTTACAAGACGGAAGTCCTTTCCCCGAACGGGCATTGATTATCTTCCTGGCGGCTGGTGTCATTCTTTTTACCTTGGCTGCTGCAAGTATTATGTTGCCGATTCTTGCGGCAAAAGGGGTAAGTTCTATTGTTGCAGATCAAGCTGCGGTGGAATATACGGCGCGCAAAGAAATCATCCGGGCTGTGATTCAAGTGTTAAAAGAAGAAATGAATTATGAGAATAAGGCGGCAACATTGTCTGTCATTGCCTATTACGATAAACTCATGAAATTACCGCAAAACGAAAGTAAATATTTGTCAGATCCTCAACCACCTGGACAAGAAGCGGCTATTCGCATAGTTGGACTTCGCGCCGAGCAGACAGAAGCAGAACGTCTATTGAAAACCGGGCAGATCTCTCAAGCTACTGCATACAGCCTGCAAAAACACATCAACGCAGCAGAAACCGCTTTATCCAATAGACTCCAATTCAAAATCTTTCTTCTCAGTGTCTTAGTAAAACAATCTATTGCAAAATTAGTTTCCCGTAACAATAAAGCATTAAAAGAGGAAGTTCAAGAATACAAGTTTGCAAAAATTCAAACATCCAGTGCGGCAATCACGGCCATCAAGGAGCAAATGAGTGAGGAAACGAAACAGCTCTCGTTAGATCTTATTGCCAACTATCATAAATCGATTGAACGCTTAAGCACGAAGAGGCAGAATCCGCAAAAAAGGGCATTGTTTGAGAAACAAAAGAAAGAACTGCAGTTGAAAGCCATTCAAGTGGAGCGAAATGTAGTCCAATCTCTTTTTGAAAGCGGCGAGATCAGTCGTGATATTGCAAATAAGTTACGAAGATCAACTAATTATTTTGAAGCAACGATCCTGGATGATGACCTTAATAGTTAAATTAGCTCAATAGGGCGTTAAAGACACAGCGATTTAGGAAAAGCCCATCAATGCAGATGTATAACGCATTGGTGGGCTTTTCGAAAATACTACTCCTATTCCTTGACGACTATCAATCGGCCTTTTTCTCTTCTATCTCAGGTTTTACTTTAAACCATACAGCATACATTGTCGGTAAAACAAGCAATGTCATAACGGTTGCACCAAGCAATCCGCCGCCAATAGCCACTGCCATCGGCCCCCAGAAAGTACTGGGAACGAGTGGAAGCATTCCGAGTATTGCCGCCGCTGCCGTAAGCATAATGGGGCGAAGCCGCACTACAGCTGAATTGATAATGGCCTCCCACGGCGTCTCGCCTGCTTTGATATGCTGCTCAATCTGATCAATTAAAATAACCGAGTTACGGATAATCATCCCGCTAAGGGCTAAAATCCCTAGTTCCGCCACAAAGCCCATCGGCCGGACTGTTAACAGCATTGCCAGACTAACCCCGATGATGCCGAGAGGCGCGGTAAGAATGGTAAGAATCATTAAGGATACATTTTGCAGTTGCACCATCAGTAGGATTACGATAACCACGATCATCACCGGCACTGTTTTAAGTAAAAAGTCGATCGAGGTTTTACTTTTTTCCGACGATCCCCCAATATCAATACTATAACCGGGGGGGAGGCTCTCCCGTAATGACTTTAGGCTTTCATAGACTTTTTGGGTTGCATCATTACCTGTTACGCCATGGACTACCTCTGCCTGTACAGTAATCGTTGACTTTAGGTTATGCCGCCAGATTAACCCCTCTTCGGCATCATAACTTATTTTTGCAATTTGCTCCAAAGGTACAAATTTGCCGTTGCCGATGTGTACCGGCAAATCTTTGATACCGGCCAGATCTTTCCGGTTCTGGGCATCTATGCGAAATACAATCCCAACAGTCTTATCCTGCTCGTAGAACTCGGCAATAGAAGCACCGGAGAGCTGGGTTTGTAAATCCTGAGCCAAACCCTGGCTGGTAAGCCCCAGCATCCTTGCCTTGTCCTGATCAACGCTCAAATGCATGACTTTGCTTTTTTCATTCCAGTCAAGGTTAATCTTTGTAAGGCTTGGATTGTTTGCCATTACATCGCTGACCTGTTTTGCAATCTCACGTACTTTCTCGTGCTCATAGCCGGTAACACGCAGCATAACAGGATACTCAGAAGGTGGACCGGTTTGGATTAGCTTGACATGTCCCCGCACATTTTCAAAGTTGTCGTCAAATAGCTTATCGACTTTCTCATTCAAGGCTTCACGGGCCTGTAAGTCTTTCGCAACAATGATAAACTGAGCATAGTTGTTTGTCGGCAGCTTGGGCTCTATCGTAAGGATAAAGCGTGGTGCCCCCTTGCCGACATAATAACTGTAGCTCTCAATATCCGGATCGCCAGACAAATGCTCAGCAAGCTTTTTGGCTTCTTGCTCGGTTGCGGCCAGCGATGACCCTTCCGGCAACGTCATCTCCACGATTAGCTCAGGACGGACTGAAGGGGGGAAAAATTCCTGTTTTACAAACTTTAATAAGAAGATAGAGCCGATAAAACAGGCGACCGTTATACTAAGCACCATTTTCTTGTGATTCAGGCACCAAGTAAGCAATTGCCGAAACAGCCGGTAAAATCTGGTACCATACATATCATGACCTTGCTCTGCCGTATGCTTGGGCTTAATTAACTTATAGCCCAACAGCGGTGTTACCACAACCGATACAAGCCAGGAAATCAAAAGTGCAATTGTTATAACCGGGAAGAGACTGCTGGTAAATTCAGCCGCCGCACCTTTCGAAAATCCTATAGGTATAAAGCCGGCACAAGTGATCAGCGTACCTGTAAGCATTGGGAAAGCTGTAGCTGTATAGGCATAGCAAGCTGCCTCAAAGCGCCCCCACCCCTGCTCTAGTTTTACGGTCATCATCTCAATAGCAATGATCGCATCATCCACCAGCAATCCCAGAGCCATGATCAAGGCCCCTAGCGATACTTTGTGCAAATCTATACCCCAGATCTCCATACATACAAATATACCGGCAATAACCAGGGGAATACATAGGGCAACGACAATACCTGACTGAACACCAAGGCTGAGGAAGCTGACAGCTAACACAATAATGACGGCTTCCCACAGTGATTTAATAAATTCATCAATTGATTCTTTGACCACTTTAGGCTGGTTAGAAACTTGATTGATTTCCATGCCGAGTGGTAAATCTTTTTTGATCATAGCCGTGGTTTTATCCAGCTCTGCTCCCAGGGTAAGGATATTCCCCCCCTTATCCATAGAAAGAGCAATACCGATTGCTGGTTGCCCGTTAAAATACATTTTGGGTTCCATGGGCTCGGCATAACCACGCTCAATCTTAGCAATATCGCCCAAACGGAATGTCCGTTCATTGATTCGGATCGGCATATTACGAAGGCCATCGACATTTTCGAACATCCCTGATACCCGTAAATACACATTATCAGAGGATGTCTCCACCATACCTGAAGCGGTCATCGCACTCTGCGCTTTTACAGCAGTTATAATCAAATTGGGATCTATGCCAAGCCCGGCCAGTTTGCTGCTTTCCATCTCAATATATATTTTCTCTGGTTGAATACCGATGAGCTCAACCTTTTTTACATTGCTTACTCCCAGTAATGTCCTGCGGATTTGCTCGGCTTTTTCCCGCATATCCTCATAGCTGTATTCATCTGATGTAAGGGCATAAATACTGCCGAATACGTCATCAAACCGGTCATTGAATGCAGGTCCAACTACCCCCTGTGGCAGTGTTCCTTTGATATCATTGACCATATTGCGTACTTCAAGCCAGGTGGGCCGGACATCTTTTTCATTTACCGAATCCTTTAGTATTACATAGATCACAGCCTGGCCTGGCCGAGAATAGCTTTTTAAATAATCCAGGCCAGGGGTATCCTGCAACTTTTTCTCAATTTTGTCTGTTACCTGCTCTTCTACCTCACTGGCATTGGCCCCAGGCCAGGAGACCGACACAATCATTTGCCTGATCACGAAATCAGGATCTTCCATCCTGCCCAGTTTTTGGTAGGAGAATATTCCGGCTACAAAAACCAACAAGACAAAAAAATACACGAGTTGCTTATGGTTAAGGGCCCATTCTGTCAGATTTGGCTTGCTCATATCCGCACCTTTTGTCCTTCCCGCAGCTTTTGGACGCCGGCGGTAACAATCACATCTCCATCCTGAAGCCCCTCCAGAATCTGAATCTTTCCGTCACCGAAGGCTCCCGCTTTTATGGGACGCAGATTTACTACGCCATCTTTGATAATCCATACATTTGGTGTATGGCCAGTCTGATAGATTGCCGAGAGGGGGATATAAACTGCTTGCTGGTTAGCGGAGCCCGCCACTGCCACGCTGGCAGTCATGCCTAGATTGACACCTGCCGGAGGATTGATTAAACTAATTCTGGTTTTATAGGTTCTGGCCACTCGATCAGCCACCGGTGAAATCTCTCTAATTTTCCCCTCTGCAGTAACGCCTGGCAGTGCCCAAAAGCTGATTTGCACTTGCTGTGTATTACGCATTTCATCAATACGGTTTTCCGGTACATTAATTTCAATCTCCCGTTCACCATCCTTCACTAAGGTGAGGATAGGCTGGCCGGCGCTAACTACTTGTCCGGCCTCGGCATTAACGCTTGAAATAACCCCGGCACTATCGGCGACCAGAGAGCTATAGCCTAATTGATTAGCGCCCTGGGTATATTGGGCCGATGCTTGGCGGACGGCGGCCAGGGCAACATCATACGCGTTTTGGTATTGATCCAGCTGCATCCTGCTGGCGGCACCCTGCTCATATAAATTACGATAACGTTCCAGATTCGTCTCGGCCAAACTCAATTGGGACTGGGCTGAAGCTACTTGCGCTGAGCTAATGTTTACCGTTTGTGCTATGTCCTTTGCATCGATTTCCAGCAGAACATCTCCAGGATTAACGACACTGCCGAGCTCTACATTTCTCTTCATAATCTTTCCGCTCACCTGAAAAGCAAGCTGCGTCTCATACCTGCCGCGCACTTCCCCGGAATAGTTTGCTGCTTGCCCGGAAGCGTCCAGCTTGACTACTTGTGAGCGAACAAGGGGTATATCTTCCTTGACTGTCTCTGCTTTTGAGCAGCCAGTAAGACTGAAGGATATAAGCAGGATAAATAGTACGGTGCAGTTAGCTATAGATTTGCGCATTAAAAGACCCTCCTCTAACATTTCAGACATATTTGTCAGATATCTCTTTAATCATAAAGTGTTGCCACATTCTAACCGCCATAGATTAAAGGCAATCCAACTATATAAACTATAATTAGCCGGATTTTATTTATTTCTTTACAAGCGCGTTGACAATGAAATCGATAAGTACCTCTGTATAATGCTGCTCATTCTGCTCCTGGCAAAGCGGCCCGGTGCGCGCATAGCTGAAAGCTTGGAACAACTTAAAACCGGCATATGCTACGATTTTCTCATCAACATCGCGAAACTTTCCTTGCTGTTTACCCTCGCGAATAATCTGGGCGATGATTGAGATAATCTCTTCATCAATGATTTCGTGATATTTTCTATTTATAAAAGCCAGAAACAACTCATCGTCTTTTAGTATTCTTGTGATAAAGTGGTCCTGGTTAAAGTGCAATATTGCCTTGCGAGTTAGTTGTATTAGTCTCTCAAGCGGGTCAGACACATTCCCCAGCTGCGCAAATAGCAGCTCTATTGTTTTATGGCATTCACGTAAAAGAAGACATCTGAACATATCCTCTTTGTCTGCAAAGTGTTCGTAGATTGTCTTCTTTGAAATCTTACAGTCCTTACTAATTTCATCCATCGTTGTCTTCTTAAAACCAAAGCGTTCCATTCGTTCTTTTGCTTTATCAAGAATAAGATTCTTTACGTCATCCATTATATTCCCCCCATTCTATAAGACCCAATCGGGTAAGCTACTGTCATTTTCTCCCCCACTTATAAACTATTATAGTATTTTGGTTTCCAAAAATCAATAGGACTCTGCTTTCTCAAAAATCAGAGTTGCAATTCACACGTTAAAGCTGGCAGGCCCCTTTCTGAAATAATTCAAGAAGGGGCCTGCCAGCTCCATAACCTCCAGAAGGCAGGGAATAGAACCAGGTTTATATGCCCTGGTTTTCACCCTGCACATTATTGTTTCTCTGGACAGAGGCCACCGCTGCGATGACCAGAATAATGCCAAACAGTTGCCAGTTACTTAGGATTTCACCAAAAAACAATGTCCCCACCACTGTGGCCACGATCGGCTCCAGCGTTGCAGCGATAGCGGCCCGGCCTGCTTCTATATAAGATAAAGCAATTGTGTAGCACCAATAAGCAAGAACAGTGGAAAAGAAACTAAAGCCAATACTGTAGGCGACCACCGGCCAGTGATAAAACAGGGCTCTCGTTTCCCAAAGTTCACTTACAGGCAGCATTACCGCAGCAGCGAACCAAAAGGTGTAGACAGTCACTGTCAACGCATTATAATGCTGCAGGGCAAATTTGCTAAAAATACTGTATAGCGCATAGCCAAAACCTGCTCCAAGGCCGGCAGCCAGACCGTAGAGCGATATCGCCCCCTGCAATCCCGGTAAAAATCCCACTACAAAGGCACAACCGCTGAAGGTGACGATAAGCGCTGCAACTTTGCCAGTGGTCAGTCTTTCACCAAAAAGAAATCTGGACAACACCAGCACAAAGGCGGGCGCAGTATAAAGCAGGATGGCAGCCACCGCCACAGAGGTCTCCTGAATGGCGGTAAAATAGCACCAGTTAAAAAAAGCAATACTGAATATACCGGTACCAATGAAGTATGTGCCATGAGCAGGCCGGATTCTCAGCAAGCTCCTATCTTTAATTGCAATATACACAGTCAGAATGATCGCACTGATGGCTACCCGCATAGCGACAATCTGCAGTGTCGTAAAACCATATTCTGCTAATCCTTTTACAAAGATCGAGATAATACCCCATAAGGTGGCTGCCACTACAATCAGGCCATATGCCCATGTCTTCATTAGTATCCCCGCTTCCACACTTTATGCATTACACCAACAGAGGGAGGTGCAACATTAGCCCCAGCAAATTCAGTAGTCCTTCAAGACCATTGCCAGACGTTTAATCCCTTCATAAATTCGTTCCTCCGGCATATTGGAATAATTCAGCCTAAAAGTGTTTTCTACCTGTCTGTTAGGGAAAAAAGAATCGCCCGGAACAAACGCCACATCGTGCTGGAGACAACGTTTTAATAATTCGACCGCCTTTATCCTTTGCGGCATCTCCACCCAGGTGAATAATCCCCCTTGCGGCCGGTTAAATTGTATATCCCCGATAAAGTGCTCTTGCATGGCATTGATCATCGCATCTCTGCGTTTTTTATAAACACTGATTATACGCTTAATATGTTCTTCAAAGTCGTATACTTCCATATACGCAGATATTTCCCTCTGACTGATAGAAGAAGTATGCAGATCGGCACCTTGCTTAATCAGCACAAACTTTTCAATAAAGCTACTGTCGGCAGCTATCCAGCCAATTCTAAGCCCTGGGCAGAATGTCTTGGAAAAGGTACTCACAAAGATGACAAGTCCTTTGGTATCAAAAGATTTAATCGACGGCAGAGGGCTTCCCTCGAACCGCAATTCGCCATAGGGATTATCCTCAACTACAGGAATCTCATACTTGTTTATAAGCTTAATAAATTGCTGACGCCGCTCTAAAGACCATGTCCTGCCGGTAGGGTTCTGGAAATCGGGAATAATGTAAATAAGCTTTACATTATCGACAGTTTGTAGAATTCTTTCCAATTCTTCGATTATCATACCGTTATCATCGGTAGGAACTTCTATGAAATTCGGTTCATAGGCCGAAAAAGCACTGATGGCTGCTAAATAGGTCGGACTTTCACATAACACGACATCACCTGTATTTATAAACAGCTTTCCCGAAAAATCAAGCGCTTGCTGCGACCCACTTGTTATCAAAACATTATTCGGTTGAACAATTGTTTTGAATTTGGCATTCATCCTGGCCGCAATCTTTTGGCGCAGCGGCTCGAACCCTTCAGTGGTAGAGTATTGGAGAGCCTGGCTTCCCGAATCCTTGAGCACTTTTACGGCAATATGTTTCATTTCTTCCACTGGAAATAACTCTGGTGCCGGAAGTCCCCCGGCAAAAGATATGACCTCCGGCCGCTGGGTAATCTTCAATATTTCACGAATCTCAGATCTTTTCAAGATCTCCGTTCGTTTGGCGAATGTTACAGCCACAATATCCCTCCTGTACGCAAAAGTACCGCCACCGCGGATCTGCAAATAATTTCCTCTTATCATACATCTTCAGCAGACAACCGTAAATATCCAATATTGACATTTTATAAGTAATTGGATACTATAT
>NZ_DATMXX010000061.1:0-12575 GCF_035561255.1 Sporomusa sp.
ATCTTTTGATTCTTTACTTTTTTTCTTAATATAGCCAAAAAACTGTCCCATAAATTCTTCCCAGATTTTTACTACTGCCTCTTTAGTCTGGGGGGATTGGCGTCTAAGTTCGATACTCATATCAATAGCCTCATGCAACTCGCGGCGCGCATTTGAAATTTTCTGATGCAACAATTCAACAGTAGCCAATTTTTCCTCCCGACAACACTTATTACCTGGAAGCGGCCTGTGCCTATATAGAACGTGTTCAAGTATTTTGCAAGCGGATGGTGTGTTGTCAACACACCATCCCGATGCATCTGCAAACTACTTACTGCGGAATATATACATTAGCTTAGGTAGAACTTTCTTCCGGTGCAAGTGGCCCAGCCTCTCCCGGATCATCAAGGGAATCTTTAAAGCGTTCAAACTGGGCTTCACTTACCAGATCCTCAATATCTTCACGCATACCGCTGAATAATCCTTGAGCCTGATCGGTCAAACCGAGCACACCCTGAACTGTCTTAACCGCCAGGGGGCGTAGTTTTTCCCGGACGCTTGGCAGTAAAACGGCCCCGACAACAGCTGCTCCTAACCAGAAGGTCAGGTCTTGGCCTGTACGCATTTTGATCTCGTGGTTAACACGGCGTTTGCTTCTGGTGAAACTATTCATGTCCGGACTTTGTTCAACTAATTCGGTTAGTTCAGATAAATGAAGTAATTCTGCCCGTTCCTTACGGATCATCTGTTGTAGTACCCTGCGGGCGTAAGGATCTGTTACAGTGCTTAATCTCTGTTCATAACTATGTATTGCACCAAGCTTGGCACGAAATACCTGTTCAAGCCCCATGACTGTTTCATCATTGCTGGTTCCCAGGGCTAACTCACGCATACGCTGTCTTCGGCTGTAGCGCATATCAGAGCGGGCCTCACGCCTGGCATCATAACGCGGATCGTAGTTGTAGTCAGAGCGTGCCTCGCGCTTATCATCATAACGCGGGTTGTAGTTGTAGTCAGGGCGTGTCTCGCGCCTGGTATCATAACTCGGGTCGTAGTTGTAGTCGGAGCGTGCCTCGCGCTTATCATCATAACGCCGGTCGTAGTTGTAGTCAGAGTGTGCCTCGCGCTTATCCTCATAACGCGGGTCATAGTTGTAGTCAGGGCGTGTCTCGCGCTTGGTATCATAACGAGGATCATAGTTGCAGTCGGAGCGTGCTTCACGCCTGGTATCATAACGCGGGTCGTAGTTGTAGTCAGAGCGTGCCTCGCGCTTATCCTCATAACGCGGGTCATAATTGTCATTAGATCGTGGTTCACGTTGTTCATTATAATTAGCGTCAGACCGTGCTTCTATATCAGGCATTATATCCCTCCCTATGAGCATTATGCAATAGTGTAAACAAGAGTATTGTTTCCACGGTTATCCATATTATGCAGTATTTACGCAACCAGAAAATTGTTTTTTATGGTACACATATTGACTAAGTATACAACATATACTATAATAAGTTTAAATGATAATGATTATCGGTATCTTCAAGGAGGCTTCTGATCTATGTCAGCATATTTACAGCCGATGGATGCGCTATTAGTAGAATGCAAAAGAGATATACGTTGGGAGTTCCATCAAATATATACTCGAATTCGACCGGAAGAAATAGAGCGGTTAGCTGAAGGTCTGCTTCACAAGACTACCCTGGAATGGCCAAGCGCATTATATGAACTGCAAAAAGGCAAGATGCATAGCCGGCTGCTAAAACATTTGAATTTTCATCTCCGGCGATACGGTTTTTCAGCAGAGACGGAACTGGTTTTCAGAGGCCCTTTTCCCTCATTCTCATTAAGACCTTTACAGGCAATTATTGAGGAACATCGTACCTCATTACGTACGGCCAAGTGTATTGAATGTCTGGGCAATAAAGTCTGGGATCACGCCCTAAAGACTGCCAAGAAAAGATTGATCCCTGTTCATGTCAATGTTGCAACATGGGCACTGGATGCTTGCGGTTGCTCGCCTAAACAGCAGCTGGCAGTTGCTCTGGCTGATCTTGGGCAACGGATCAGGGGCAGCATTATTAATTTTTTGTTTGCCTGCGAGGCCTTACTCATTGAGCAGGTTCAAGAGCAGTTTCTGCAGTACAAGACAAATTTGCATTTGCCTATTTCAGGGGCTGCCGTATAAACACAAGCATCTTCCATATAATACTTCTAGCAGGGCGTTGGCTTTGCTAGACACAATAATCCCAGTGTCTGGGATTATTTTTATTTTACGATATTTTTACGATATAAAACCAATATCGATTGTCTGCCATTTTATCTATTGGGAGTCTTTATACCTCAAAGGAGGAACAACTTTGTCTACAGGATCCCCACATATTGTCCATAAATTACCAGGACGCATTCGCCTGTATTTCCCCCGGCTTAGGTTTAATCCTGGCTTTGCTTCTTCTATGGAAGCATTTTTAAAGAATCAGACCGGGATTAAAGAATGTAATGCCAATCCTAAATCAGGGAAAATATTAATCCTATATGACCCAATCAGGATGTCTGAACAGAGCTTATGCTCTTTACTCCGGCGATACAACTGTGAGGGTTCAAGTCAAAAAAAAGCTATTATAGACAAAAAAAATATAGAAAAGAGAAAACCTTTTGAGTTAGAGGATATGGCCATTCCTACTCAAATTGCCCTGGTTGCTCTTGGCGGCGTTACCCTGCTGTATTATTTATTTAAATATTTCTGCCGTTACAGCCCTATCTCTATTGGCATGGAAAGGGTAACAAGTCTGATCACATTGATTACAGCGATACCAATACTGCGTAGTGGCTTGGAAAGTATTATTTTACAACGAAAATTAAACAATGAAATCTTGATCGGCTCAGCAACGCTTCTGTCTTTATTATTACGTGAAGGAGCCACCGGGTTAGTTGTGGTCTGGCTGGTTAACCTGAGTACCTTAATAGAAACGCTAACACTAGACAGATCGCGTCGTACGATTCGCACAATGCTTGAAGGAAACCAGAAAAACGCCTGGATTGTTGTGAATGGGCAAGAGATATCAATTCCAATAACCCAGTTACAGCAAAATGATACAGTTACAGTAAAACTAGGCAGTAAAATTCCGGTGGATGGGACCGTGGTTGAGGGCGTAGCAGTTGTAAATCAGGCTGCTTTAACAGGGGAACCGATACCTGTTTATAAACACCCGGGTGATCAGGTGCTGGCAGGCTCTACCATTGAGCAAGGCACTTTATATATACGGGCTGAAAGAGTAGGTGATCAAACCTCTGTGGCCCGTATTATTCATCTTGTTGAACAGGCAACCCATTCCAAGGCCCCGATCCAGAGGATGGCTGACCAATATTCGGCCCGGATTATTCCAGCCTCCTTCCTTCTGGCGTTTATTGTATTTTTATTGACCAGGGATATACGCCGTACCATGACAATCCTGATTGTTGCCTGTCCCTGTGCAGCCGGACTGGCAACCCCGACTGCACTCAGTGCCGCCATCGGTAATGCCGCCAGCAGGGGTATTCTCGTTAAAGGCGGCCGCTATCTCGAAGAAGCAGGAAAAGTGGATTTTCTGTTATTTGATAAAACAGGCACGCTAACTGAGGGGAAACCCGCAGTAGTCGAAGTAATCCCCGTTCAGCAGAAATATGATGCTGCTGCTATTTTAACGCTCGCCGCTGCCGCTGAGGCTAATGCCAATCATCCGCTTGCTAATGCGATTAAAGCGGCTGCTGAAAAACGGGGGATAACCCTCCCTGTTATTCCTAACAGTGAAATGACTGTGGGGAGTGGTGTTAAGGCCATTATCAATGGCAAAGCGATCCATGTTGGTAACTCACGGTACTTAAGTGAGATGGGGGTTAAGATGTCACCGCGAATTCCGGCATTAATCTGCGATTTTGAAGAAAATTCAACGCTGGTATATGTTGGCAGCGGGACTCAGGTGGTAGGCGTTATTGTTATCCAGGATGCGTTACGGCACAATGCAGCCAAGACTATTTGCGATCTTAGAGCAGAGGGTATTATCAATATCGGGATTGTCAGCGGCGATACGGAGGCCGTTGTCCAGGAAACAGCAAATCAACTGGGGGTAAAGACAGCCTGGTCTAATATGCTCCCACAGGATAAATTCGAATTAGTAAAGTCCTTAAAAAATAAAGGCCATGTGGTTGGCATGGTTGGTGACGGGGTTAACGATTCCCCTTCCCTGGCACTGGCCGATGTTGGTGTTGCCATGGGGGTAGGCGGAGCCGATGCGGCTATTGAAACAGCCGGGATTGTGCTGCGTGAAGACAATCCGGAGAAGATCGTGGAAGTAATCCGCCTTGGAAAACGGTCATTGATAGTGATCAGACAGAACTTCCTTTTTGCCATTGGGGCTAATATCCTTGGGTTAGGATTGGGATCAGCCAAACTGATCTCGCCTTTTCTGGCAGCTATTTTGCATAATGCCAGTACCCTTGCGGTAGTACTTAATTCCACACGACTGCTTTCCTACGCACCGGACCGGGTGAGTGAGGAAGACACGTGCTGCCCTGCCGGGGATGACGGCTATACACTTACCTATGAACCAGAATCGCCGGAGCCGAAACCATAAATGGTTTAGCTTAATACTGAAGGCCCTGAACTGTGGCGGAGTTCAGGGCCTTCTTTTACATTGAAGAAAGTTTTTGATAATTTTACTATTTCTGGCAGGTGGTTAGTGGCAAATGTCGAATAATGTTTAATTAATAATTATTATTCAACGTTTACTAGGTAAGATATGGCAGGCAGTCGGAAAATAAAGAACAGGACGGAGGATGTTGTATGTCGCGAAAACCATTTACCGTTATGTTTGGCGGGCAAGCAGGCTATGGCATAATGAGCGCAGGCATGATAATTGCCAAAGCGGCAGGCCGCAATGGATTGTGGGCATTCGTAGTTAATGAGTATCCTTCATTAATCAAGGGCGGGCTTAATACCTGTACAGTAAGCTTTGACAGCAGACCGGTAAAAGCCCATGAGGAGCGGTTAGACTTTTTAGGGGCATTATCCCAGGAGGCCTTGGATCAGAACTATGAGAAGCTGGTTGAGGAAGCAGCAGTTTTATATGACAGTGAAGCAGTCAAGCCCAATATGGCAAGAGTTCCGGCAGGGGTGAAGCTATATCCGGTTAATCTGCTTGGGTCCCTTACCGGTGAAGCGGCTAAAGTGATGGCAAACAGCGCTATGCTGGGCGCCTTTTGTGCACTGGCCGGTTTTCCCCTGGCGATCATAGCCGGGATAATGCGAACAGAATTTAAAAAAGAGAATATTCTCCGGCAAAACCTGGCGCTGCTGCAGCAAGCATTTGACCTAACCCGGCAGCAGTATGCAGAGCACAAACCATTTCCGCTGGTTTTCCAGCCTGATGGTGAGAAAAAGATGCTCCTGAACGGTAATGATGCCATAGCGATTGCTGCCCTAAGAGCAGGGGTTAAATTTGCTGCCGGTTATCCCATGACGCCGGGTTCAAGCGTTCTAACCTACCTGGCTGATCATGCCACAGAATATGGCTTGGTGTTTAAACAGGCTGAAGATGAAATTGCAGCAGTCAACATGCTGATTGGTGCCGGTTTTGCCGGTGTCCGCAGTATTGGCGCCACCAGCGGCGGCGGCTTTGCCCTGATGACCGAGGCCCTGGGGTTTGCTGCCCAGGGAGAAGTACCTTTGGTCATCGTTGAGGCTCAGCGGGGCGGTCCCAGTACCGGCTTACCCACCCGTACTGCCCAGGCTGATCTGAACTTTGTTGTATATGCTTCACAGGGGGAATTCCCGCGCATTGTTGTTGCGCCTGGTGATATCGAGGAATGTTTTGCTGAAACGTTTCGCCTGTTTAATCTTGTGGAAAAATATCAGGTGCCTGGTATCATCCTGACAGATAAGTATTTGGCTGATTCCAGCGTGATCCATACCTATTTTGCTGAGCAGGGGCTCACTATTGAGCGCGGTAAGCTGGTAGATGAAGCCTGGCTTGGTGAACATCAGCCTTATTTACGTTACTCGATTACCCCGGATGGGGTTTCACCGCGGGCAATCCCCGGACAAAAAGGCGGGAGGCATATTGTTACCAGCTATACCCACGGCGAAGACGGTTTTTATAGCTCAGGCAACCGTGAATATGCTCAAACAGAGCCGGAAGTAACTGCTGCCGGCCTTGATAAGTTGTTCAGTAAGGTGCCTGCTATGCTGCAGGATATTCCCGGCATCAAGCTTCACGGTCCACGCGAGGCCGAACTTACGGTGATTGGCTGGGGTTCCAGCAAAGGAGCCATTTTAGAGGCGATAAGCACGCTAAACCAAGCAGGCAGGCTGGTTAATTTTCTTCAGATTTTATATCCGTCGCCATTCCCAGCCGAAGCAGTGCAGTCGGCCCTGCAATTGAGCAAAAAGACATTGCTGGTCGAAGGCAATAAAACCGCGCAAATGGCTGCCATGATCCGGGCTTATACCGGTTTTACCGTTGATACCTGTTATTTAAAATATGACTCACGTCCCTTTAACCCTTCTTTACTACTGGAAAAAATAAAGGAGGTACTCGCTTAGATGGATGCGTTAAAAACACAATATGTCCCGACCTGGTGTGCCGGCTGCGGTAATTTTGGCATATTTACTGCGTTTAAAAAAGCAGTCTCGCTGTTGGCGCTGGACCCGGAGCAGCTTGCCCTGGTAACCGGGATTGGTTGCTCCAGCAAGATTGCCCAATATCTTAATACCTACCGGATTGAAACCCTCCATGGCCGGACACTGCCTGTTGCCACCGGTGTCAAACTGGCTAATCATCAGCTTACTGTCATCGCCGAAGGCGGCGATGGAGACGGCATGGGTTTGGGAATGGGGCATTTTATTCATACTGCCAGGCGTAATCTTGATATTACCTATATCATCCACAATAACCAAATATATGGCCTCACGAAAGGTCAGGCTTCGCCGACCAGTGATTTAGGTACAATTACAAAATTCACTCCTGCGCCACAAGGCAATGTGGAACAGCCGATTAACATTGTTCAGATGGCCTTGCAGGCAGGAGCTACCTGGGTTGGCAGGTCAACTGCCGCTGATCCCCAGCTTGCCGATATGATGGCCCAGGCAGTAAAGCATAAGGGCTTTTCGGTGCTTGATATTCTCCAGCCCTGTGTGTCTTTTAATCATGTTAACACGTACAAATGGTATCAGGACCGTGTCTACCGGTTGGATACGCTGCCAGAGTATAATCCTGAGGATTATGCTAGAGCAACGTCTGTCGCCGGCCAATGGGGGGATAAGATTCCTATTGGTGTATTTTATCATACTGAGCGGCGGACATTTGAAGACTCGTTACCGCAATTAGCCAATACGACGTTAGTTAAACAGACCTTGGAAAATATTCCGGTCTCTTTGTTGATGGATGAGCTGGCATAATCACTTTGCAATTTTTCAATACTCTTCGTCTCGGTATGAGACGAAGGGTTTTTGTTTTTCTCAGGCACCTTCCGGCAACCAAAAATAAACGGAGGTGGGAATAGTGATTGAAGAAGATCAATGAGTAAGCTCATGGTATAATTAAATCATGAGCTTACTCATGATTTATACTCCCAGGAATAGTCATTAGAAACAGTCTCAAAAATCGATAGGCTGAAACCGGGGAAACAAATCGTGTTTAAGCAGAGACGTAGTATTTTGATAATCAGATCCCTGCGGCAAAAATTTGGGCTGTAGGCTAATAAGGGGGAGAAACGTGAGAACGATTCTGCGCTGGCTGCTGCAATTGCTATTTAGAACCAGGGTAATTGGCAGAGAGAGGTTCCAGTTTAGCGGCCCAAGCATTATTATGCCTAACCATGTTTCGTTTCTTGATGCAATCTTTTTATATGCGTACCTACCCCGGGAGGTCTACTTTGTTGTCAACACAACAATTGCAGCCAGGATTTCTTTTATCCTGCAGTGGGTCAACCATACAACTGTCGACCCGCTTAGCCCCTATTCGGTCAAGAAGATCGTCGGGGTTATCAAGGCCGGACACCCGGTGGTGCTGTTCCCTGAAGGCCGGATCACTACTACCGGCAACCTGATGAAGATCTATAGCGGTGTGGGCTTTATTGCCCTAAAAACAGGTGCGTTTATTCAACCTGTGATTTTTCGCGGACCGGAGCGATCCCGGTTGTCGCGGATGAAAACCAAGGTCAAAACGCAATGGTTTCCGCAGGTAACCATCTACGTTGCTTCACGGGAGCAACTTTTGGCTGCTGCCGGCCAAAGCTTTCGTCTGCAGAAGCGGGAGATCAGTGACCGGATACTGCGTTTGTTGCAACAAACCATGTTTCAGGCCAGGCAACAGCAAGACAAAACCACAAATCTTTTCGATAAATTACTGGCTGCCGGGCAAATCCATGGCATGGGAAAGGATATGGCCGAGGACATCGGGGGAACGGTCAGTTATCGTCAGGCAATCATTAGCAGTTATGCTTTAGGGGCAAAGCTGCAGCCACTGTTACCGGGGGAACACCCTGTTGGGGTGCTGCTGCCTAACTCAATCGGGCACCTGCTTACGCTATTTGCCCTCTTCTGCATCGGCAAAACCCCGGCCATCCTCAACTTTAGCGCTGGCGCGGAAAATAACCTGGACTGTGCTGAGACCGCCGGAGTAAAAAAAATCCTAACCTCGCGGGCTTTTATCGCCAAAGGACATTTGGAAGAGTTGGCAGCACGGTTATCTTCCCGGTTTGAACTCAATTACCTGGAAGATAGTAAGCAGCAAATCGGTTTGGCTGACAGGCTAAGTGCCTTATATAACTATCTCACCCGGCAAACAGCCAGGGGAGATGCCGCCCTGATCCTGTTTACCAGCGGCAGTGAGAGCAAACCTAAGGGTGTGGTACTTCGCCATACCAATATCCTCGCGAATCTTAATCAGATCGCCAGTGTGATTGATTATACCCCCGGGGATAAAATGCTGAATGCTCTGCCGATGTTTCACTCCTTCGGCTTAACCGCAGGTACGTTGCTGCCTGTTCTTAGCGGTGTCCAGGTATTTCTGTATCCAACACCCTTACACTACAAAGCCATTCCTGAAATTGCCTATGACCGGAATGTCACACTGCTGTTAGGAACACCGACTTTTTTGCATGGCTATGCGAAAGCTGCCCATCACTACGATTTTTATAACCTGCGTTATGTACCGGCCGGGGGCGAGAAACTAAACGATGAAGTGCGCAGCTTGTGGCAGGAAAAGTTTGGTGTACGGATTTTTGAAGGGTATGGTACTACCGAAACGGCGCCGGTACTGAGCTTGAACACACCGCTGTTCAGTAAACCCGGGACAGTAGGCAAATTTCTACCCGGTATCGAATGGCGTACTGAGGAAATTCCCGGGATCTCTGAGGGCGGCAATCTTTTTGTCAAAGGGCCTAACGTTATGGCCGGGTATTTACTGCATGGTCGCGGCTTCGTGCCGGCCCCTGAATGGTATGACTGCGGTGACATGGTTAGTATCGATGAAGCCGGTTTTGTCAGGATCCGTTCACGGTTGAAACGGTTTGCCAAGATATCAGGCGAGATGGTTAGCCTGGACGCTGTGGAGAAAGCCGCTGAAAGCTGTTTTGGTACAGATCGCAACGCGGCCATCAATCTTCCCGATGCTAAAAAGGGCGAAAAGGTGATCCTCTACACGATGCACAAAGCTGCATCGAAACAACTGCTGCGGGAATTCATGAGTAAGACCCGGCAAAGTATGCTGGCAATGCCGGCAGCGGTCATCGTGGTTGATAAACTACCCCTGCTGGGCAGCGGGAAAATCGACTATGTAACTCTTAAGGGCTGGGGGATAAACGAGGTTAAAAAAGATGCTTAGGTTATCACCGCTAAAAGCGTTGTTTACGGCCCAGTTTTTATCGGCATTTGTCGACAATATGATCTTGTTTATTGTGTTGGCAATCATTAACCGGGACGGTTATCCGGACTATTACTTACCCTTTGTCCAGAGTACATTTTTGGTCTCTTATATTGTTTTATCGCCGTGGGTGGGTCGTTTCGCAGACCGCAAGACCAAGTCTGAAGTGCTGATTATTGGGAATATCGTAAAAGCCGGTGGGGTGCTGTTGTTGTTTGCTGGCTGCAATCCTGCATTAAGTTATGCGGCAGTAGGCCTGGGAGCAGTCATCTACAGCCCTGCCAAATATGGGATACTTCCTTTTCTTACCCGCAATGAGGATGAACTGCTTAGGGCCAATTCAGGCTTAGAAAGCTATACCATCCTGGCTATCTTAACCGGCTCTGTAGCCGGGGGGATGTTATCTGACCTGTCGGTATCGCTGGCGCTGAGTGCTTGTTTAGTACTATACGGAGCCTCGATTGCGGTTAACACCATGATTCCTAAGAATCCCGGCAACCGGAGTGTGGGTTATCGGCATGCAATTGGTGAATTTTACGCTGATATTGTCACCCTGCTTAGAAATCCCCAAAGCCACTATTCGCTGATCGGCAGCGGTTCCTTCTGGTTAGCTTCTGCCGTGCTGCGTATGATTATTTTTGCCTGGGTGCCTCTTATGCTGGGAATTACCAGCGGTACCTCAATCAGTCTGATTATTGCTGTAACCGGGGTGGGTATCGCGGTAGGGGCGGCAGTTACTCCTTATCTGATAACCATTAAAAACTATCACCGCACTGTCTGGTTCGGTTATGCAATGGGCGGGTGTATCCTAACGTTTCTTCTCATCGGGAGCCTTCACACTGCGATTGTCTTTTTACTGCTGATAGGGGTGTTGGGCGGCATCTATATTGTACCGATGAATGCTGCTTTGCAGCAGGTAGGGCAGCGTACTGTCGGGGAAGGAAAGACCATCGCCGTGCAGAATTTTTTTGAAAACTCCTTCATGTGCCTGGGCGTAGGCCTGTATACCTTTGCTGTCCAAAAAGGGGTTACCGTTCATAACGCCATCGGGGCTACAGGGGCTGTATTGCTGCTGTGTGTCAGTTATCTGCTTATATATAGTAAACTAGGTAAAAAAACCGATCCTCAGGCAGAGGACCGGTTCCGGTGAATTGCAAGTACAGATCAGCTGGCCGTGGGATTTAATGGCAGCCCTATTGGCGGGTAATAATGCGGACAAGCCGGTCGTAGAATATATATTCCCACACCCATTTCATAAATACGACAAAGCGATTCCGGAAATCGATTAAGCGTAGAATGTGGACAAGAGACCAGATTAACCAAGCTGTAAATCCTTTTAGTTTAATACGCCCCATGTGAACTACGGCTGCATTGCGGCCAATTGTTGCCATACTGCCTACGTCATTATACGAGAATTTTTCTAGTGGTGTTTCTTCAATGAGATGTTTAATGTTTTTGGCTGTAACATCGGCCTGTTGGATTGCCACCGGTGCAATCATTGGTAAAGGCCGCCCGGAATACTCGTAATGGGCGGAATCGCCGATAACAAAAACATCCGGGTGAGCCGGCAGTTGTAAGAATTCATTTACCATTGCACGTCGGGCCGGATCCTGTTCGATATTCAATTTGTCCAGAATAGGCGCGGCCTTGATCCCGGCTGCCCAGATGACTGTATGTGTGGGGATTATCTCCCCACCTTTGATAGTTAACCGCTCACCATCATAATCAGTGACCTGTACGCAAAGCCTGACTTCAACATGCTTGCGAATTAAGGTTTCCACGGTGGTTTCGCGTAATTCCTCAGGCATTGCTGCCAATACTTTATCTGAAGCCTCAACTAATACAATGCGAACCTCTTTAAAATTAAGCGTATGATATTCCTTGGCCATTACCAAATAAATTAATTCAGATAAGGCACCGGCAGACTCGACGCCGGTAGGTCCGCCGCCGACAATGATAAAGGTTAAGAGTGCCCGGCGTTTGTCCATATCTTTTTCATAGGAAGCTAATTCAAATTGATGGAGGATGTGGTTGCGGATGGTTACTGATTCATCCAGGTTTTTCATACCAAAACTATTCTTTTCCACAGATTTAATCCCGAAGTAGTTTGTAACGCCGCCGGTAGCTACCACCAGATAGTCATAATCTATTTCCTCAGTATCAAGTATCACCGATTTACGCTCAAAATCAATGGTGTTTACCTCGCCCATCCGGAAAAGAACATTTCTTTGATTCTTTATCATAGCTCTTATCGGGTAGGCAATATCATCAATGGATAATGTGGCAGTTGATACTTGATATAATAACGGCTGAAACAAATGATAATTATGTTTGTCGATTAGGGTTATCCGGACATCAGCTTTACTTAAAGCGCGAACTGCCCGTATTCCGCCAAAACCGGCCCCGATGATTACAACATGCTTTGCTTTTGGTTGTTCTGCCATAAGAATATCTTCCTCTCTTGATAGTAGCTATCGCAACTAGTCTTGCCAATGGTCATTAAGGTATTTTAGCAAGGTACTATACTGTAATCCAAGTACAATTGGTGGAAAGTTAATAACAGCTACTTGTTATATTCATACTATAAGCTGGATAAAGACAAATAAATAATATCTATTATGTATGGATACGATAGTTTCTAACAATCGTTGGTACAATATTGGATAGTGGTTTATCATTAGTTATGACACGGCCCCAGAC
>NZ_DATMXX010000062.1:0-13120 GCF_035561255.1 Sporomusa sp.
TTTCTACATCGATTATGAAATTCCTCCCATGTTTCAGTAAATATTTTAGGGATGAACAAAGCAAATTAACTCGCCCGGTTTGATCCATTCTTCTTTAAAATAGGGATAAGACGGAGAGCCGACTGTCCCTGAGGTGGCCGTACTAATGATATCGGCATCCTTGACTGCCGCTTGCAGGCTATCCACAACTAATTTATCGATAGACGCCCGGCTACGGCCATGAAAATAAAGGCGCCCAATTCCTGTGGAATCAGACGCCTTTATCTTATGCACCTATTGTGACATTCGCAAAGGGCGTGTCGCAAAACGTTTTTCGAAAAACGCAAGCGACACGCCTTTTTTATGAAAATAAGCAGGAAAAGCCTAGTGAGGGAGTGAAAAGAAGGAGCCGTAGCCGATTTATGGACACAACAAATCAGAGGAAGGCTCTCCCCCTGGAAAAAGCATGTATTCTTCAACTGTTTCCACCGCCCGCTGCAGTGGCAGTTTTCGCTGCCCCTTGCCATGGGCAAGACGATACCTTGCTGAACTTACAGCGTTTTAAGCCGTTTACGCAGCTTTTTCAGGTCTTTGGCCTTGATCTTCTGACCAACGTGAAATCGCAGCTCAAACTGGATCGCCAGCGGTGGCAGCTCTACTTTCATCTTTTCCTGCGTCTTGTATTCATTCTTTTGTGTCGATTTCTTCCAGACAAAGCTATAGCGGTTGGCATTAGCCTCCAGTTTAGCTCCATCTATGAATGCGCTTGAGAGCGACAGTTCGCCTGCATCGGCCAATAACCGCACAAGCCGGGAGAACAGGTCATCTATCACCTCGGTCAGCCGCTCGCTGCGAAACCGGGCGATCGTGGCGTGGTCCGGTGCTTTCTTGCGGCCTAGCAGGTACATGAAATTGACATCTCGCCGGCAGGCCTGTTCCAGCTTGCGACTGGAGTAAATGCCATTCATGTATCCATATACGAGAACTTTAAACAAACGCTTCGGTGACATCTCGATTCTCCCCGTTCGGGAGTACGCGGCATACAATCTTCTGTAATCCACCCTTTCCATGACCGCGTTGAGTAATCGCACCGAATCATCTGCCGGGATCATTTCGCCTATATCCATGGGAATAACCAGTTGATATACATTCCCGTTTGTTGTATAATCTGGTTGTAATTTCTTTGTATTCACAACCTTGATTTTACAACAAAAAATGGCAACCGGCACTAGCCGGAAGCCATTTTTTTGTTTTTTTAGGGCCGTCTTAGCGCGACAGCCCCCTACTTTTTTTCGTTATTATCAACAATACGGCTCTCCCCGGCTAATCCTGAATATGCCTGGCATCAAAAACCTGCACAATTCGCTGATACGCCCAGTCAAGTTCCTCTTCCGTAATCGTTAGCGGCGGTGCAAATCTAATGGTACGGGAGTGTGTTTCCTTACACAGAAGCCCTAATGTTTTGAGTTTCTCGCAGAACGGGCGGGCTTCCTTCGTTAATTCCAGGCCGATAAATAAGCCTTTGCCACGGACTTCGCGAATCACCGGGCTTCGCAGCTCGCGCAGGCGGCTGACAAAATGCTGGCCCAGGGTCAGTGAGTTTTCCACTAACTGTTCTGTCTCCAGTACTTCCATGGCCGCGATGGCCACCGCGCACGCCAGCGGATTTCCGCCAAAGGTGGAGCCATGCGATCCTGGTTCAAAAACGCCCAATACCTCTTCGTCAGCAGCAACGGCCGAAATCGGCATCACCCCGCCGCCCAGGGCCTTGCCCAGCAGATAAACATCGGGCACGACATTTTCCCACTGGCAGGCAAACATTGCGCCGGTGCGGCCAAACCCTGTCTGAATTTCATCGGCAATCAGCAAAACCCGGTGTTCATCACAAATCTTACGCACCGCCTGCAAATACCCCGGCGGCGGTATGACAATGCCGGCTTCCCCCTGGATGGGTTCTACCAGGAAGGCTACGGTATTGGCGGTAATCGCTTGTTGTAAGGCTGCCGCATCCCCGTAGGGGATAATTTTGAAACCGGGTGTAAACGGACCAAACCCCTGCCTGGATTTTTCACTGGAAGAAAACGAGGTAATGGTAAGCGTGCGTCCGTGGAAGTTTCCTTCACACACAATGATTTCCGCCTGATTTAGCGGTACTTTCTTGTGCTGATAGCCCCAGCGCCGTACCGCTTTTAATGCCGTTTCCACAGCCTCAGCCCCGGTGTTCATCGGCAAAAACATATTTTTTCCGGTAAACCTGGCTAGTTTCTCATAAAATACGCAGAGCTTATCATTATGAAAAGCCCGCGAAGTCAGCGTAACCTGATCGGCCTGCGCTTTAAGCGCCTGAATGATGGCGGGATGACGATGCCCTTGGTTCAATGCCGAATAAGAACTCAGCATATCAAGATACCGGTTTCCTTCCGGATCTTCCACCCACACGCCTGCCGCTTTTGTAATCACAATAGGTAAAGGATGATAGTTCTTCGCCCCCAGTTTTTCCGTACGGGCAATAATATTTTCCGATATCGTCATCATGATACCACCTTTCTTTAGTTTAACCAATCAGCAGTTTTTCCAGTGTCTTTTCCAGAATAAAGGGCATAGCGTCAAAAGAATAACTACACGACAACCGCTCCGAAAGCTTATGCGCATCCTTGCCATAGGGCCCGATATTGACAACCGGCATGCTGATTCTTTGAATAGCCTCCACCGGCAGAGAATAGCTGCGCTGCCAGGCAGGCATATTATTTTGCAGGCCGTCCAGACTGTCTTGCGTCCGCGGCAGACTGCAATAACTTAAATCGGAAATATAGGGATAAAATTTTCTCATTACAATGTCATAGTTAAAATGGCTTCTGGCCGTTTCTACGGCCTCACCGACTGCCGCTAACAGCTGCTTTTCCCGTTCTTCAGTCCCTTCCACATAAATATGCGGATAGTAAGGCGGAGCAAAGTACACAATGATCTTCGAATTCTGATCCGAGTAGTTTTTGTGCACTTCCTGCACCACTGCTAAAGAAAGCTCACGGTCGTCCCGCCCTAACTCCTGCAGCTCTGCGATCACCTTCCCGATAAGCGCGTCAATGCTATCCCCTTTTTCAGCTTTTACGGCTTGGTACAGTTCTTCAAAAGTCAGAACATTTGCCTGCCAGGGCAGTTCCTGAAACGGTATGCCGGCCAGTTCGCAATATTGCCGGTACTCGTTGGTAAGACGGGCAGTAACCTTTTGAAAAGCCTGCTGCGCTTTCTCTTTGTATTGAGCCAGGACTGCTTCCGGCTGGCTGAGATGGGTGGAATGATTAAAATATACAGCGACTGCATTGACCGTCTGCACCGAGTATTCCTGTTTCAGGTCCCGGAGCTGCAGGCTAACCGGCGGTAACGTGACTTCCCCGTCCGCGCTGTCGCACATCCCTGTACACATATCAATCTCATTGACCACGCCGGCTGCCAGTAAATTGGCGTCCAAACCGTTAAAGGCTTCGCCCACGTGTGTTTCCTCACCATAAATATAAAAACATGGCAGCAGCTTTCCTACCGTCCCAAGATAGACATATTTATGAGGATCATTGGGATAACGCCCGGTCATGTAATCAGTATCTACCGCCGCAACGAATTCCCATCTCTTGCTTTGGGCCAGACCGGCCAGGTCTTGTACCGCCGACAGCATGCCTGCCGAAGCTCCCTCTTCATCCGGCAGCCCCAGAAATACAAAGTTGCCGGTCAATTTTTCCGCCTGCTGCGCAAATAATTCGATCATCACCATCAGTGCCGCCACACCAGCCTTCATGTCAAAAATTCCCCGCCCGAACAGCCACTCCGCCGATTCAATATCCTCCCGGTTTTCTTTACTGAATTGAATCGATTTCATTTGCTCCTGCAAAAGCTCGGGCCTGCAGGCATACTCTTTCAATTCGCCGTAATCTTCGATCCCGGCGGTGTCCATATGCCCTAACCCCAAAACGGTGCGGACAGGCTGCTGCGGCGGCGCTTTGCCGCCTTCTACCACGGCCAGCACGCATTGCCTGCCTAACGCATCGCCACGTACCGGCAGCAAGCGCAGTTGGCCGGGATGCTCTTTAAAATAGGGCAGCTCGCCCAGCTTGCGGTAGATTTCCCCGGCAATCGCAACTTCCCCCGCCGTCCCAACCGTACTATTGATTCGGGTCAGTTCCAGCGTGATTGCTTTCATTCTGCTGCCCACCCAGGCTTTGTGCACGATTTCTCCCATGCCCCAATTTCTCCCTTTCATTCTTTATGCCTGACAAGCCGCGTAATAATTAGCGACAATATAATCAAATACCAGTCTGGCCGCCACCGTACTCGTCATATCGTTGTAATCTGTCAGTGGATTGACTTCCACAATATCAATCATATCCACATACGGCGCCACTTTTTTGACAAAGGAAAAAAGCTGGTAAGAAGTAATCCCGCCCGGTTCATTTGCGCCCGAACCAGGGGCAAAGGCCGAATCCAGCACATCAATGTCAACAGTCAGGTAGATATGCTGCGTCCCGCGTCCGGCCACTTCCAGTGCTTTCGCCGCTATAGCGTCAATGCCTTTTTCGAAAATTTGCCCCGGCGGTATTACGGTAATGTTATTCTCGTTAATATACTGAAAATGCTCGGCATAATTATAGCCTCTGATACCGATTTGCACGACATTGTCGCCTTTTATTTTTTCCATTTCAATGGCGCGGCGAATCTCGCTGCTGCCCGAATATTTTCCCTGCACAAAAGAGTCTTCCACCAGATCCAGATGGGAATCCAATTGAATAATGCCAATATTGCCGCCGGCATGATCATGCAGCGCCTGAAAACCCGGCAAAGTAACAGAATGGTCTCCCCCCAGCAGAATGGGTGAGTATCCGCCGGCAAGCAGCTGCTCAATGCCTGCCTTGATTTCCGCCAGGCTTTGTTGGTGATTGTAGCGCGAGATCAAAACATCGCCGAAGTCTTTCATTTCAATGTCAGCCATGTCCACAATGCGATGGGCCTCGGTGTCATAAATCTTGTTGTCTTTAATCCGGTTTAAAATCCACTGCAAAGAATTCCTGATTTTACCCGGTGCGTACCGCGCGCCGGGTAAGCCCAGTGAAGCCGAGGTGTCATATGCCAGGCCAAGCAGGCCGAATTTCGTTTTGCTAATATTTTTCATGAGTTTTATTCCTTTCCGGGCAAGTTTTTAGAGAGGTTATAGGGCCAGATAACGGTGGATATTATACCGTCTTTCCAACAGGACGACAAAAATGCCGGTGACAATAATGGTTACACTGGCAAGGGCGGTAACCACCGGATTAATATCCAGCATAATATATTGAAAAATTCTTATGGGCATTGTTACGAGATCCACCTGAACAAGAAACACCGTAACCGTATACTCGTCGATCGATACCAAAAAAGCCAGCAAAGCGCCCGAAATCAGGCTCGGCCGCATCTGGGGAAAGATAACCGTGCGAAAAACATCCCACGCACCTGCCCCATGCACGATGGCTGCTTCTTCCAAAACCGGATCACTGTGCCGCAAACTGGCACAGGCAATCCTGACCACATACGGGCTAATGACGATGGAATGCGCCAAAATGATAGCCGGCGACGTACCCAGCAGTCCTAACGGCACAAAGAAAATCAAAAGGCCAATGCCTGTCGTTACCAAAGGTACAATCAGCGGCCCTAAGAAAAAGGACTCCATGAAATCCCTGCACGGCAGATTCCCCTTCACAATGCCCAGCGCCGCCAGAACGCCCACAGCCGTTGCCAGTACCGTGGACGCAACCCCGATATACAACGTTGTTCCCACCGACGCCAGCAGCATACCGTCATTGATCAACGCCGCATAATGCTGTAAGGTAAAGCCGGCCGGCGGAAAACTGAACATGTTGGAGCCGGCGAACGACGCGGGAATAATCATCAAAACAGGTGCCAGCATAAACACCATGATGAGAGCGATAATAAAAGAGTACAAAGCATCCCATTTATTTGGCAAAGTGCGACCTCCTCTCCAACCGGTTCATCACGACAAGCACCAGGACAACAAGGGTCAGCAATACCATGGACAAGGCCGCGCCCAGCGGCATATCGCCAATTTTAATAATGGCGTCATACGCTAAGTTGGCAATCATCATATCCTTAGGACCGCCCAGCATGCGCGGCACCAGGAAGGTACTGGCCGCCAGGGCGAAAGCAATGGAGCCCCCGGAAAATACGCCCGGCAACGACAGCGGAAAAGTCACCCGGCAAAAAGTTGTCAGGCGTGAGGCGCCAAGGATTGTCGCTGCCTCCAATAGCGCCGGCTCTACTTTCTTTAAGGAGGCATAAATATTCAGCACGACAAATGGCAAGGCATAGTGGACAATGCCGATGACAACAGCCGCCGTGGTAAACAACAGGGTAAACTCTTTGTCTGCCACGCCAATCCCCTGAAGAAATTGTAATAGCGGCCCCTCTTTACCCAAAAAAATCATCCAGCCAAAAAAACGTATGGTCAGGCTCATAAACATGGGGGTAATGATGGCCATCAGCCAAATCCCCTGCGATTTAACCGGCCGGCTGGCAATATAGTAGGCTAAACTATAGCCAAGGCATAAACTAACCAGTGTGGCGATCACGGAAACCCAAAGCGTCTGGAATAATACCCGCAGATAAACGCTGCCGGTAAAAATTTTTATATAGTGTTGAACAGTAAAACTGCCGCCTTCCTGCAAGCTGGTCAGTAACACCTGAAATACCGGAAAACAAAACAGCGCGGCGATATAGACCACCGCCAGCCACCCGGCGGCAGTATAGAATATTTTCATGGCGTTCATGGAAATATTACTCCTTTTTCCCCGGTTAAAGCATCTGCCCGCTCCCCGGCTGCAGATAAAGAAATAATATTCGCCCTATCCGCCGGTTCCGGCTGGTAGAAAGCAATCGAGTCCGCCGCAAAAGAAATCGTTATGCCGGCGCCTGCTTCCGGCAGGGGTTTTAGCATGGCCGGGGAAACAGCGGTAATTTCCAGATCTTGCTCCAGACTAAGTTTCAGTTCCGTCTGCCCGCCCAGATAACGGCAATCGTTCACCCTGGCGACAACAAGCTGGCCATGTCCATTTGGCGGTGAACAATACCGGTCGCTTTGATCATGAATCCGCACGGCATTGGGGCGCATCATAATTACGCCCCTATCTCCCGGCCTGCAGCCGGCGCCAAGATGGCCGACAGGAATTTGCAAGCCGCCCAGTCGCGCTTGCTGCCCGCTTTCAAGCACCGCCCCCTCAACACGGTTGGTATAGCCGCAAAAATCCGCCACAAATAAGGAAGCCGGCCTGCTGATAATATCCAGGGGTGTAGACAGTTGTTCGATCCTGCCTTGATTGAGCACGGCAATGTTATCCGATAGATACAGCGCCTCATTTTGATCATGGGTAACATATACCGCGGTGAAACCAAGCGACTTGTGCAGGTTGCGAATTTCCTGCAGCAACTGCTCCTTCAGCCGCGCATCCAAATTAGACAGCGGCTCGTCAAAAAGCAGCAAAACCGGTTCTACCGCTAAGGCTCTGGCCAGACTGACCCGCTGCTGCTGCCCGCCGGACAATTCCCTGGGTTTTCTCGCGGCAAGGGGCGTCAGCCCCATAAGTTCCAGATACTTTTGTACCTGCTTTCCGGCCGCTTCCCGCTCCATTTTGCGCACCGTCAGACCAAACGCAACATTTTCCCACACCGTCATATGGGGAAAAAGCGCATATTGCTGGAATACCATGCCAAGATTCCGTTTGTTCGGCGGAGTAAAACTGACATCCTGACCTTTCAAAATAATCTTGCCTTGATCCGGTGTGACCAGACCTGCAATCATCCGCAGAAGCGTTGTTTTACCTGAACCGCTGGGTCCCAGCAAAGAAAGAAATTCGCCTGCCGCAATATCAAAACTTATGTTCTGCAATACGGGATGATCCTGGTATATTTTGGTGATCGATTGCAGCGAAACTGCCGTTTCTATCTGGATGTTGCTTCGACCCATTTTATCAACCAGTCCTTCCTTTGCTGCAACAGCTTATTCCAGTCCGGCGTAATCAGGGCGTCAATGGCTTCCTTACCATAAACCACACCCTTGCCGGCCAGGGCCGGCTCCAGCTTAGCCTCCCGGTTGGTTGGTCCATAATACATATCTTTGGCAAAATTCACCTGAACCTCAGGATTCATACAAAAGTCGACAAATTTGCGGCTTAATTCCTGATTTTTGCTGCTGGCTAATATGCCCTTGGTCGCCCGTATCAAAACTCCGCCTTCTTTCGGGATGGTGAAATCCACCGGTTTGCCCGCCTCCTTCATCGCAATGACCCGCCCGTTAAAATAGGAGGCAGCCTGGACTGCGCCGGAACCAAACAGCGCTTCAGGCTCCGAAAAGGAAGAATAATATTGCACCACATTGGGCGTTACCTCTTTAACGGCCTGCCAGACCGGGTCCATATTCTCATAAGTTGCCTGTCTGGCTTTTGCTGTTAGGATGATATCGGGAATCCACTGGGACATCATGGCTACTTTCCCCTTCATTCCGGGGTCCCAAAAAACATTCCACGAGTCCGGCTTCGCCATTTCTTTCGGATTATAAGCAATGCCCCAGGACCCGAATTGATCGGCCAGTCCAATGACTTTGCCGTCATCGCTTTTCAGGAATGTTTGCGGATACAACTGCTCCCAGGTAGAAAAATCTTTTTGCTGCAATTCACTCAGCAGCCCTTTATTCCCTAATTCAACGATATCGAAGTCATCAAGCGAAACAATATCAATCTGTTCACCGCCGCCTTGCGCCAATTTCGCTACGCCGGTATAGGGCGCCAGTTTTATTTTCACGCCGGGATTCGCGGCCTCAAATGGCTGTACCACGTCTTTCATGAACACTTCATCGTATTTCCCGCCATAGGTGGTGACAACAAGCTGCCCAGAAGCGGCCTGACCTTGTTTGACTGGTGCAGCTTCCTGGCTTTTACCGCAGCCAGCCAATAACCCCAGCGTTAAAACCAGTACCAGCGCCATAAGAGAACACCATCTGCTGCACAAGTTGCTTTTCATATTTTTTTTCACAATTACCCCTCCATTTTTATACTTTGGACTACAGCCATAACCAGGCTTTACAAGAATCAGACCTGAATGCACTAACCCCTCCTTATCCACCATCCTGGAACTGGCCAGGGAATTAGCCTGCTAAACCTCCGGCATTGCTCCCCTGAATTCGTTCACCTGCGGATACAAAGGCGCCGTTCAGGGACCTAGACACTCTAGATCACTGAACGGCGCCTTTGCCGTCAACTTGTTTAACGATAAACATTTCAGGTTCGTTTCATCGTCAGACCCCAAGTATTTTATTTTACTTTTTTAAAGCCGGTAGAAAAAGAAGATTTTTTGTACTTGTCAATATATGCAACTTTCATGCCAACAACCTTACTCTTTTATAAAACACTGCCGGAACCCGGAGGTAATCTGAAAGCCAACCGCTACTACGCCCTTCATCGCCCCCGGCGGGATAAGTGCCGTCTGGCCCCCGGCAAGTTTGTCCGGGCTCAGATAAGGACGAGAACTCTGCTTGATGTTATATTCACTTTATCATAAAACTGCCATTTAAAACAGCACCGCTAGCAAAGGTTGTACAAATTTTCGACACATGGAAAAACCGTCCAAACGCCTGATAAGTCTTGATATAATTCAAATTCATAGACAAAAAAGGGTTCTATGGTGTAGTGTCGAATATCCATAAAATATTTTAGATTTTCGACACTACTTATGACAGTGAGGGATAACGATGTACGAAAATATATTAAATCAAATGAAAACGCTTTTTAAAAATACCGATTTAATTATTATTGTAGACCGGGAAGGTAAAATCATGTATTATAACAACTTTAATGACCGGTTAAATAAGATTGGTCATACCGATGCGATCGGTAAAACAATCTTTGAGCTGTATCCCTGGTTAACCAGGGAAAACAGCACGATCTTTAAAGTAATTGAAACCGGTGAACCGCTTGTAAATCATTTGCAAAATATTAAGCTGGACGCAGAAAACTCAATATACGCTTTAAACACAGCCTTTCCTTTAAAAAATGAACAGGGTATAATCGGAGCCATTGAAATCTCCACCGACCTATCGAATAAACATAAATCTTTGAAGTACAAAAGAGCCTATAGCAACGCCGGTGCCAAATATTCTTTTGACGATATCATTACCAGCAACAATCGCATGATAGAATTAGTCAACATCCTGAAAAATTCCGCCCAAAACAATTCAAATATTTTTATATACGGCGAAACCGGCACCGGCAAAGAGATATTTGCCCATGCTATTCATGGCGAAAGCCCACGAAAGAATAAGCCTTTTATTGCGCAGAACTGTGCCGCTATCCCGCCGTCCATTATGGAAAGCTTATTTTTCGGCTCAACCAAAGGCAGCTATACCGGAGCAGAAGATAAACCCGGTTTGTTTGAACTGGCCAATGGCGGCACAGTCTATTTAGATGAAATAAACTCCATGCCGCTTGATTTGCAGGCCAAACTGCTGCGTACTATTGAAGACCGGACTGTGAGAAGAATTGGCGATAGCAAGGATAGTAACGTAAATATCAGGATCATTACGTCGACGAATGAAACTCCCGCCCAACTATTAACACAAAACAGAATTAGGACCGATTTGTTTTTTCGCTTAAATGTGGTCAATATCGAAATTCCCCCGCTCAGAGAGAGAAAAGATGACCTGGACATCCTGCTTACGTATTTCATTGATACCTATAATCACCAATTCAACAAAAATATTAAAACCATTGATCCCGCCGTAAAAACCTTGTTTGAACAGTACCAATGGCCAGGCAATATCCGGGAATTTAGAAACTGCATCGAAAGTGCCTTTAACCTGGTGGATAACACTCCATTCATTACCTTACGCCACATTCCCAGGTATATCACCGATTGCTTACCGGCCGCCGTAGCCAGTCCGGTCAACATAAACAACACACTGCCTTTGATGATGGAAGAATATGAGAAAGAGACGATTAAAACCATCCTTGGTAAAAATAATCTTAACGTCCTGAGAACCGCTAATGAATTAGGCATTCCCAGACAAACTCTGTATTATAAATTATATAAATATCATCTACTCAATCATTGAAGAAGCAAGCTCGGTGCAGCTTGCTTCTTTGCTTTCCTTAAGCCGCAACCGGCGTTTACATTACTTGGCGTGACTTTAATTAGCTAGTCTGTTTTCCTTTTGCTTACAGGTCAACAATCTTCGTTGCAATATTTTTGCAAAATTCACTGTCATGCTCCACAAATAGAATAGTTGGCGAGTATTCAAGCAGTAATTCTTCTATTTGCATACGAGAGATAACATCGATAAAATTAAGTGGTTCATCCCAGACATGCAAATGAGCTTTCTCACAAAGGCTTTTGGCAATCAGCACTTTTTTCTTTTGTCCACCACTAAAATCAGACATGTCCTTTTCAAATTGAACTCTTGAAAAATCAAGTTTTCTTAAAATAGCCTTAAAAAGACTTTCATCAATACCATGTTCGGTGGCATAGTCGGTTAAGTTGCCCCTAAGGTGTGAGGTATCTTGCGAAACATAGGATATTTTAAGCTGGCTTGCTTTCCTGAAAGTGCCTGTATAAGTGATGTTTTCTCCGCAAATCAGCTTAATAAGGCTTGACTTCCCTGAGCCGTTTTTACCGCAAAGCGCTACTCTGTCACCCTGCTCAATGGTAAAACTTACGCTCTCACAAGCTGTCTTCTCAGCATAGAATAAAGCTACATTTTCAATCTCTATAAATCGGTCTGCATGAAAATTAAGCTGAGAAATTTTTAACCGCTCAGAGCTTTCAATATTTTTGAGAAGCTTAGCCTTATCCTCAATAGCTGATTGTTGTCTTGATTCGATTGCCTTAGAACGTTTCATCATCTTTTCAGCCTTGTGACCTAAATAACCTCTATCCGGCCTTAAACCTGAATTCCTGGTACCCAACTTTGTTTTCTCCACTTTATCCGACCAATCAGATGTACGTTTTGCGGCAGATGACAAGCGGGTAATATCTTTTCGGAGTTTTTCGTTTTCTGCAAGCTCAAAATTGTCCTGCATCTTTTTGTTTTCCCACCAAGACGAAAAAGTCCCTTTTTGAATTTCAATATTTGTTTTGTTAATTGAAAGGATGTGGTCAACGCTGTTATCAAGAAAGGCTCTGTCGTGAGATACCAAAATGAAACCACGTTTAGATCTGAGATAGTCACTGACAATTTTTCTTGCCTGCATATCAAGGTGGTTCGTCGGCTCGTCAATCAGCAAGAAACTATTCTCTTTAAGGAACGAGGTTGCAAGCAACACCTTTGTTTGCTCTCCGTTTGAAAGTGTATCAAAAGGGCGATATAAAACGTCCTCTGAAACCTGTAGCAAGGATAACTCGCGCATAACCTGCCACTGGAGGTAGTCCGGATAAATATTTTCAATTACATCAATGGTGCTGTTTTCCGGATTGGTTACCTTGAAAGGAAAATACTCAAAGCTTACTTTTGCCGAAATAGTCCCGCTGTATTCATATTTACCAAGCAATAAGCTGAGGAATGTAGTTTTGCCTCTAGCATTTCTGCCTGTGAAGCCTAATTTCCAATCTGTATCGATTTGAAAACTTACGTTTTCAAATATGTTATCATAACTGCCATCATAGCCAAAGGTGAGATGCATCACGTTTATTAGTGACATGGCTTACCCTCCTGTATAAAAATTATGAGCTGCAAGAAAGTAAATTCTTACAGCTCATAAAATACAGCAAAGCCAAGCCTATACTAGGTGTGACCAAGATATATCGTTGAGTGAAAAGAATGAATTACTTTCTTGCATAAGCACAACAAAACAAGAGGCATGACGTGCCTAAAATTTTTATTATGCTTAATCAATTAGCAAGAAAGAATTTTCATCTTTTCAACTCCAATCACTTTAGTTGTGAATAGCATATCATACTGCTTTTCAAAATTCAACAAACAAAACCTGGGGATAAATCAGACAAGTCTTCACGATGACTCCTTACATATCTGGAGGAGATGGGGCGATTTTCAAAAGCCCTAATCCCTGCTTACACAAGGATTGAGTCATTTGGAACTGTTAGAGATGATACGGTTCATCTC
>NZ_DATMXX010000063.1:0-31517 GCF_035561255.1 Sporomusa sp.
GGATATATTGTGATATTATTTTACCACAAACTTGCATTTGCATATAGAAAAGAGAGAAGTGATCCCGGTTATTTTTGAATCTTACTGCCGGTGTACTGGTAGGATATTCTATTGATGCCGCGAATAGTATGACTCAGGAGGGAAATTGACATGTTGAAGAATATGCTAAAGGCTCTCTACAACCGAAACTACCAGATTTTTTTTACCGGGCAGGGTTTGTCGATTATTGGAACGTGGATTCAAAATATTGCCTTAAGCTGGCTGGTTTATCGACTGACTGATTCAGCTTTCATGCTGGGATTAGTCGCTTTTATGGGGCAGATTCCAAACTTTTTTCTGGCGCCCTTTGCCGGCGTATGGATTGACCGGTGGAGCAAACGCAATGTCCTTGTTGTCACGCAACTGCTCAGTCTGATTCAAGCTGCTTTATTGGCCTGGCTTACCCTCGAAAACAGACTGGAGATAGCACATGTCTTATCCTTAAGTCTGTTGCTTGGCGGTATTACTGCTTTTGATGTACCAGCCCGTAATGCGATCTCAGTAGAGATGATGGATACCCAGGACGAACGTCAAAATGCTATTGCTTTAAATTCAGTTACATACAATATGGCACGGCTGCTTGGTCCGGCAGCAGCAGGTGTCCTTATCCCGGTTATCGGCGAAGGCTACTGTTTTCTGCTGAATGTCGCCAGTTATTTCATCTCGGTACTATCACTTGTTGCTTTACGGCTGAGGGTTAGTCATCACGAGAAGCAGCCTGATAATATGCTTCAACAGTTTCAGGCAGGCTATGCATATACTTTTAAACAGCTGCCACTGCGGAATATCCTGATACTTCTTGGTATTATCAGTCTGACAGCAATGCCGTATATAGTGCTGCTGCCGGTGTTTGTAACTCAGAAACTAGGAGCGAGCGTGGGAGCGATGGGATTTTTGTTAGCTGTTTCCGGTTGTGGTTCACTCCTTGCTGCGATTGGGATTGCTGCCCGGTCTGGATTTCAGGGACTGGAAAAGTTATTGATTGTCGCAGCAACTACCATAGGTTGCGGATTGATTGGTTTTATGTTGCCTGCTAGCCTATGGTTTGCCGGTATATTGATGTTTATGCTTGGTGTAGGATTTTTGATTCAGGTAGTCGGCAGCAATACCTTGCTGCAATGTATGGTAGATGATTCAATGCGTGGCAGGGTAATGAGCTTTTATACGATGACACTGATGGGGATAGGACCAATCGGCAGCCTGCTTGCGGGTTTTTTGGCAAGCCAGATTGGTGTAATCTATACCCTGGCACTAGGGGGCGTGTGCTCTTTGGCCGGAGCGGTTTTTTTTGCCAGAAATCTGGACGTATTCCGTAGGCAGGCCTGCCCTATTTATGTCAAGTCAGGCAGCTTATCCTCGCGGGATGACTGTCATTTTTAAATGTACATTATATGGTGAACTACCTCGTATCTTCGATGATTAATAAAGCTGCAACCAGTACAGTATATAATTAACCGGTCATTGTACTATTCTCTGAATTGGGAACAATTAGGCATCATTAGCGGAATACATCACAATTTTTATAGGGAGGGACTGGCTAATGAAGAAGCTATGGCTTGCAGGAGGCTGCTTCTGGGGGGTTGAAGCATACTTTCAGCAATTGAAAGGTGTACTGGAGACACGGGTCGGGTATGGGCAGGGCGATACAGACAAGCCCACCTATGAGCAGGTATGTTCAGGGCGGACCGGGCATACTGAGATCTGTGAAATCATTTACGACGAAGAGTTGTTGCCAACCCGCAAGGTACTGGAGAATTATTTCCGGATCATCGACCCAACAAGCCTTAACCGCCAGGGGCCGGACCGGGGGACACAATATCGGTCCGGGGTCTATTATGATGATGAGGCAGAGAGGCCGCTTATCCTGGAATTTATTAAAACAATGCAGTCTCAATACGAAGCACCTATTGTTGTCGAGGTTGAGCAATTAAAGAACTTTTATCCTGCAGAGGACTATCATCAGGATTATTTGAGAAAAACACCTGGCGGGTACTGCCATATAGATCTTGGATTAGCCAAGCCTGAGGAGCGCAGCTAAGCTTCAGGTATCTGATTTCTCTCAGCAGGTGCAGTCATTTAGTTGTCCTCCTTTTGTAAAAGGAGGACTTTTCTTACTTATTGACCGCTGCAGCTTTGCTGTTCATGCGGTGATCTTTTTATACATAAATAAGATCTGTCGGGAGGAGACGGATAGGTAAAACTTGAATCAGGTGATAAATATTGCAGGAATTTAGTGATGTTCTTAGAATTCCTACAATAATAGTGTCAAGGCGCTGATAGGGGTGTTGCAAATGCTTAGAGACAAACCGGTCGGGTTATCTAGTAAAGATTTGGCCTGGAAAGCGTTTGTTGGCAAGGGGAAGCTGGAGGGTCAAATCATCTTGCCCGAGATTGCAGACTCATGGGTAAGATGTTTTCAGGCAGGTCTTAATTCAGATGACGGCAGAGCTCAGAATATTTTGGAACACGCAGCTGTTCGGATGCTGCTGGAAAAGAATCAGGAGATTATTAATATAGCAAAGCCATTTATGGCCAATATTTACGAGTTTTTTCGCAACTCGGGTTTTATTGTGGTGTTAGCTGATGTGAACGGCTATGTGATGGAGTGCTTTGGGGACCGGGATTCGCTGACTAGTGCCAAAAAGCTGCATTTTGTCCGGGGAGCAAGCTGGCGGGAGTGTGATGTGGGCACAAACGCAATTGCAATCGGGCTGGCGACCGGTAAACCGGTGCAGGTTTCCGGTGCAGAACATTACTGCGCCAAACATCACTGGTGGACTTGTTCTGCTGCGCCTATTTATGGCATTGATGGTCAGATTGTTGCCTTTCTCGATTTATCAGGGCCGGCTCAGGCAGCCTATTCGCATACTTTGGGTATGGTTGCGGCTGCCGCTAACGCGATTAGCATGCAGATCGGCATGGAGCAGAAGAAGAATGAGCTGTCTTTGATGAATAAGCACTTATCAAGTATATTTAATACAATGTCAGAGGGTGTAATTTTATTTGATCGTTTTGGTTTAGTAAAAGAATACAATCCTATTGCCAGAAAGCTGTTGGGACAGAGCAGCGCTCTGCTTCAGGGAGCTTCGGTGCAGACAATCTTCAAAGGGAATAATCAATTAATACAACAGTTGCTAACCGGCAAAGAGACCGAGATTGAGCTGGAGTTTCAGACCGGCTGTGATTCAGGGCCAAACCGTTGTGTCATCTCGGGTGAGTCAATCCTTGACAAACAAGGCTGCAGCAATGGCGGGGTTATTATCCTGCGGCCTGCCGAAAAGAGTCATAGTTTAATCAACAGGGCAAGCGGCTATTATACGACTTTTCAATTCAAAAATATCCTGGGCAGCAGTGGCGCGATTTTAGAGGCTGTGCGTCAAGCGGCCTCGGCTGCCGTTACCGTATCTAATGTTGTTTTGCAGGGGGAAAGCGGTACCGGGAAAGAGATGTTCGCCCAGGCAATCCACAACAAGAGTGCCAGGTGCAGTGGTCCGTTTATTGCGTTAAACTGCGGCGCCATCCCCAGAGAGTTAGTGGCAAGCGAACTGTTTGGCTATGAGGACGGCGCGTTTACCGGGGCCAAGCGAGGTGGCAGGGCGGGGAAATTTGAATTAGCTTCAGGTGGCACCTTGTTTCTTGACGAGATCGGTGATATGCCGTTAGAGCAGCAGGTTGCCTTGCTCAGGGTGCTGCAAGAAAAGAAGGTTTCCCGGATTGGCGGGAATAAGGTGATCCCTGTTGATGTGCGAATCATTTGTGCAACGAATAAAGAGTTAAACAGGCTTGTTAAAGACGGAATGTTCCGGCAGGATTTATACTACCGTTTGAATGTATTTAAGATCGAAATTCCACCCTTGCGGCAGCGGCGGGAGGATATCGAATTGCTGTTTCGTAATTTTGTTAATCAAATTGGCAGTGAGCAGGGACGTGTGTATACGATTGATGCAAGTGTATTTGCACTGATAAACCGGTACAATTGGCCGGGGAATGTCCGGGAACTCCATAATGCTGCCGAAAGAGCCTGCAACATGGCGGAAAACGGTGTTATTTCAGTGTCCTGTTTTCCTTCTGAGATTTGCTGTCCCCTTACTACTCTGAACCAGGCTGTGACCGGCAATAAGGAGATAAGGCAGGGCCTGCTTGATTATGAGATTGCCAAGATCAGGGCTTTACTTGCGACAGAGGGCGGCAATATAAGCAGGGTAGCCGGGATACTGGGGATTGCGCGCAGTACGCTTTATCGCAAAATTAAGAGACACTCAATTCACTAATGGGCCATCATTGTTGCAAAGTGTAGCGTAAGGTACGTGAACGCTACAGAGTGCTACAATCGATGCTACAAAATCTGTTGTAAGCAAGCTGTAAATTGGCAGCCGGAAAACAAATAGATATTTCAGAATTATGACAATACAGGGAACTGAAGCTCCTGAAAGGGGTTATCAGTTCCCTTTTTTTATTGTTGGCACAAGATTTGCAATTATAGTGTTGTGCATGGTCATTCTTGCAGCTCAGTGAAAACTTTTTAAACGGAGGTGATAAGGTGAAACGCAAACGATTTATTGTCGAGCTGGGTATGGGCGCTGATTTACACGGCGGCGATGCCACTAAAGCCGCCCAGCGGGCAGTAAAAGACGCCATGTCCAAAAGTTGTCTCTGTGGTTTATTTGACATTGCCGGCATCAGTGACCCTAACCAGATGCAGGTTGAAGTGCGGATTGGCTGTCCGCAGCCGGAAAAAATCAACCACGATGCGGTTAGAGCGGTAATACCGTTTGGGTCTGTAACTGTGGAAACGGTGTCAGGAGGGCTTGCGGCCCAGGGACTGCACCTGCCGGCGCTCGGTGAAGGGGATACTATCGTTGTTGCTGTAGCTGCACTTACTGTATATGTTGCAATGCCTTACACTGTTTAGGTTTATTACCATGTATGATCAAGAAGAGAAAATGGGGGGAGAATTATGGAAATTACCAAAGAGAAATTACTGGGCTTTTATGAAACTATGCTCACAATCAGGGCGTTTGAAAACAAAGCGGTAGAGTTGTTTGCCGATAATCAACTGCCGGGGTTCGTGCATTTGTATCTTGGGGAAGAAGCGGTCGCCACCGGTGTTTGCGGCAGCCTGACCGATAAGGACTATATCACGAGTACTCACCGGGGCCATGGGCATTTGCTGGCCAAAGGCGGCAAGGTTGACCTGATGATGGCTGAATTGTTTGGTAAGGCAACAGGCTATTGCAAAGGCAAAGGCGGTTCTATGCATATTGCTGACGTTGAACTGGGAATTTTGGGAGCTAACGGTATTGTCGGCGCCGGACAGCCGATTTCGGCCGGTGCGGCGTTTGCCTGCCAGTACAAAAAAACCGACGCTGTGGCTGTGTGCTTCTTTGGCGATGCCGCATCCAACCGTGGTACTTTCCATGAAGCGTTGAATATGGCTTCCATCTGGAAGCTGCCGCTGGTTTTTATTTGTGAAAATAATATGTACGGTATTTCCAATTGCCAGCGGGACCACATGCGGATTACTGATGTCTCAGACCGGGCCAGCGCTTATGGCATACCGGGGGTGACTGTGGACGGCAATGATGTGATTGCTGTTTATGAAGCGGCCGCTGCGGCTATTGCCCGGGCAAGGAAAGGGGATGGCCCCAGCCTGATTGAATGCAAGACCTGGAGATGGCGCGGCCATTTTGAGGGCGATCCCGGCGCGTACAAAGACCCGGCAGAACAAGAAGCCTGGCTGCAGAAAGATCCTATTCCCCGGTTTGAACACAAGCTGGTGGAACTAAAATACGCTACCATTGCTGAATTAGAGGAAATCAAGACCAAAGTGGACGCTCACATTGCGGCGGCTATTAAATTCTCTCAAGACAGTCCGTATCCTAACCCGGAAGACGCTTTAACCGACGTGTACGCAGAATAATCTAATTGAGGAGAGGGTGAAACATGATGACAGAAATGACTTATGCTGAGGCTATCAGAGATGGAATGCGCGTTGAGATGCAAAGGGATTCCAATGTTTTCATTTGGGGCGAGGATGTGGCCAAGTTTGGCGGTTGTTTTGGCGTGACAGGCAACTTGTTTGCCGAGTTTCCCGGGCGGGTGATTGACACTCCTATCAGTGAAACGGCCATTGTTGGCGCGGCCGTAGGCGCGGCTGCCGCCGGTCTTCGTCCGATTGCCGAAATTATGTTTGTGGATTTTATGGGGGTTTGTCTGGATGAGTTATTCAATCAGGCGGCAAAAATGCATTATATGTTTGGCGGCAAGGCCAAAATCCCTATGGTACTCAGAACTCCCTGCGGTGCCGGTATGGGCGCTGCAGCTCAGCATTCACAGTCTATGGAAGCCTGGTTTACTCATATCCCCGGCGTAAAAACGGTGATGCCTTCGACCCCGGCTGATGCCAAGGGCCTGATGGCGGCCGCGATCCGGGATAACAATCCGGTAATGTATATCGAACATAAGCAGCTTTTTGGCGTTAAAGGCGATGTGCCTGAGGGCGAGTACGTTATTCCCCTCGGCAAGGCAGATATAAAGAGAGCAGGATCTGATGTCACGATCGTGGCCTGGTCCTGGATGGTTCAAAAAGCATTGGCAGCAGCCGAAGCACTGGCCGGGGAGGGGATTAATGCCGAAGTGCTTGACCCCCGTACCCTTATCCCACTTGATACCGAAAGCATCTTACAATCGGTAGGCAAGACCGGCAAACTGGTTATCGTTCATGAAGCAGTTAAAACCGGCGGCTTTGGTGGCGAAATCGCCGCTATTGTTGCTGAAGAAGGAATGGATCTGCTGGATGGTCCAATTAAACGGGTTGCTATGCCTTTTGCCCCGATTCCATTCAGCCCGGCGCTGGAAAGCATTGTCATTCCCAGTGAAGAACAAATCGTGGCTGCCGTTAAAAGCCTGTTCTAACCAGCATACAAGGTGGTGAGGGGAAGTATGGGGCATGTCGGCATCATCGCGAATCCGGCATCTGGTAAGGATATCCGGCGGCTTGTGGCGTACGGAACGGTTGTGGATAATCAGGAAAAAGTGAATATTGTCCGGCGGCTTATTCTCAGTCTGGCTGCTACCGGTGTTACCAAAATCACATATATGCCGGAGTATTATGGCATTGTCCCGGGCGCGGTGGAGAGCATTTGCAGCCGTCACCGGCCGGATATGGAATTTGCAGCGGCAGACATGTGTATGACAGGCACACAACTGGACAGCTTTCGTGCCGCAGAAATTATGGCCCAATGCGGGGTTGGCTGTTTAATTACGCTGGGCGGTGACGGAACAAACCGCATGGTTGCCAAGGGTTGCCGGGATGTGCCCCTTCTTCCGATTTCCACTGGGACGAACAATGTTTTTCCCACGTTGGTCGAAGGCACAATCGCCGGTTTGGCGGCTGCCGTTGTTGCCAAAGGGCTGGTAACCGGGGCACCGGCCATAAAACCCAGTAAGAAGCTTAACATCTATAAGAATGGCCGGCTGATTGATAGTGCGATTGTTGATGCGGTTGTGCTTAATGAAGCTTTTATTGGTTCAAGGGCAGTCTGGGATGCCAAAAAAATCAGGCGTATTGTAGTGACCAGAGGCGAGCCGCATAACATCGGCATAGCGTCAATCGCCGGTAATCTGGTCCCTGTGATGCCAGGTGAGCCCAGAGGGGCCGATATTGAAGTAGGTCCAGGCAGCATTCAACTGCGCGCTCCGATTGCACCAGGCCTGATTGAACAGGTACCGGTCCGGAATTATGGCTATATCAGGATTGGTCAGGTTATTGAGGTCAATGAAGCCTGTGTAATTGCTTTGGACGGAGAGCGGGAGGTTGAGATCCGGGCCGGGGAAAAAGCTCATATTGAGCTGACTTTTGACGGGCCTAAAGTAATCGATGCTGAAGCGGCGCTGCGCATAGCTGTCGCCGGCGGCTATAGTAAGTTCAACAACAACTTTAAACCAGTTCACGATGAGGAGGAGCAGTAATGGCCACAGAGGTTAATATGCCGAAACTAGGCTTGTCCATGAAAGAAGGTACTGTAGGTAAATGGCTGATCAATGAAGGAGACCCAGTCAAAAAGGGCGATGCCCTGCTGGAAGTCATGACAGATAAGATTGCCAATAAGATTGATGCCCCAGCCGATGGGGTTTTGCTAAAAATTGTTGCCAATAAGAAAGCTAAACTCCCGATTGGCGGTCTCCTGGGGGTTATCGGCAATGCGGGTGAAGATATTAGCGAACTGTTAAGGTCTGCTGCCAACAGTACTGCCAGGGTGGCTCCGGCTGGTAAGACCACAGGCGGGCAGCCGGCCAGGAAAGCAGTGGCTGCCGTACCAGGCGCCAGGGTGAAAATTTCTCCGGCAGCCCGGGCGCTGGCTGAAGCAAATGCCATTGATTATACCGTGATTGCCGGCACCGGGCCGGAAGGACGGATTGTCAGGGAAGATGTAGAGCAGGCAATCGCTAACGCGAGCGCGGCAGCAGACGACCGCGCTGTCATTGAGGTCATTCCTTATGAGGGAATGCGTCAGGCTATCGGTGAAAACATGGCTAATAGCTGGGCTGTAGCACCTAAGGTTACTCACCATGTGGGCGTGGACTTATCGGCACTGCAGGTTTTGCGGGCCACAATCAATGCCGATGTAAAAGATACCGAAAAAATCTCCGTCACCGACATCCTTGTTAAAGCGGTTGCAAAAGCGCTGCAGGCTCACCCCAGGATTAACTCGACCCTAAGCGGGGATGAGATCAGGGTGTTGCAGGATATCAATGTCGGGGTGGCTATCGCGATTCCGGATGGATTAGTTGTTCCGGTCGTTAAGAATGCCAACCAAAAGAGCCTGGCTGATGTTAGCAAGCAAATTAAGGATTTTGCCAAACGGGCCCGGAAAAACAAGCTTGACCCGGAAGAGATGACTGGTGGTACCTTCACCATTACTAATTTGGGTGGCTATGGGTCGGTCGATTACTTTACTCCTATTATCAATCAACCGGAGTCAGCCATCTTAGGTGTCGGGCGGACTGTCAGACAGCCTGCTGTTCAGGGCGAACAGATTGTCATTAAACCCATCATGGGCCTGTCTCTGGCCTTTGATCACAGGGTAATTGACGGCGCACCGGCAGCAGAATTTTTGGCCTTGTTAATTAAACTTATCGAACAGCCACACAAAATCTTTATTTAATCGTTACTCTCAAAATAAAAAAAGAAAAGGCAGGGAGATACAATGGCAGGAGATTGCATGGAGTTAGTGAGTGAACTACAGACAGGAATGGGTCAGGTACAAGCGGAGAGCCCGGAGCTTATGGCCGCATTCGTGCAGATGGATCAGGCCGCCTATGTGGAAGGGGAATTAGAGCGCAAGTACAAAGAACTGATCGGTATCGGCATTGCTCTGGCCGTACGCTGCGAATATTGTATGAATATTCATGTTAAAAATGCCTTGGCAGAGGGAGCTACCAGAGAGGAAATACTGGAAGCAGCCGCAGTTGCCGTAGCTTTTGGCGGGTCACCGGCTATGGCGTACCTGTCCACCACGATTATGAAAGCGCTTGATGCTTTCGAGTAATGGACAAAACTGCCGGTATGCCTACTGACAGACCACCGTGGCTTACTTTGCCGGTGCCTGAAGAATCGGCGCTCAACCGTATGAAAGCGCTGCTGGACCAAGGCCGGTTACATACCGTGTGTGAAAGCGCCGACTGTCCCAATATCGGCGAATGCTTTGGCAATAAGACCTGTACATTTATGATTTTAGGCAACCACTGTACCCGGAATTGCCGCTTTTGCGCGGTGAACCATGGGTTGCCGGAGGCGGTAGATTGTAATGAACCACACATGCTGGCAGCGACTGCTAAGCAGTTAGGGTTAAAACACGTTGTTATTACATCGGTAACCCGGGATGACCTCGCTGATGGAGGGGCCGGGCAGTTTGCGGCCGCTATCGGGGCGGTGAGGGCGCAGCTGCCTAAGGCCGGTATAGAGGTACTTATTCCGGATTTTAAGGGAAACCGGGAGGCATTGCAGACGGTGCTCCAGGCTAAACCCAATATCCTTAACCATAATATCGAAACTGTACCTAGACTTTATCCGGTCGTTCGGCCACAGGCGGTTTATTCGCGTTCCCTGGAACTCATAAACCGGACCAGTCAGGCTGGGGCCGGGATATTGCCCAAATCAGGCTTGATGCTGGGACTCGGTGAAGAGATCGCTGAAGTAGTTGAAGTAATGAAAGATTTACATCATTGCGGCTGTAAAATGCTGACCCTTGGACAATATCTTAGCCCATCCCCAGATCATTTACCTGTTGTGGAATACATACATCCTGATGTGTTTACATGGCTGGCGCAGAAAGCACAAAAAATCGGCTTTTCTCAGGTAAGTGCCGGACCGCTGGTGCGTAGTTCTTATCACGCCGGATACTCTTTTGCCGAACTGGCCCAGGCGTGAGCCAACCGCCAGTTTTATCCGATGACTAACCCGCTCTAAGACTCCCAGCTTCTGCAAGTGGGAGTTATACCCAAAGGGCACAGGCGAGCGGCTATGTCTCACTTTATCAGTCTTTATTAGGAGGGACACGAATGCTTAAAGCAGCCTTTGTTTTTGTTGCGCCTGAGGCCAACAGTAAGCAGCATAGGTCGGTGATAACTACCCCTGCTGTGGAATTGACCGTTGTGGGGGTAAGCGATGTTCAGTCAGCTGTTGCGGCAGTGGAAGAGCTTGTTGAACAAGGCATAGGAGCTATTGAATTATGTGGTGGTTTTGGACATGAAGGGGTGGCAGCCGTTAAAAAGGCGGCTAATAAGCAGGCTGTTGTCGGCGTAGTTCGGTTTGATGTTCACCCCGGACTGGATGGAAAAAGCGGCGATGATGTTTTTTGAGAGAGCAGATTAGCCGTAAAGCCTGCAAGTTATTACTGTTAGGACGCATTCCTTACACTGAGGCGTGGCAATTACAACAAGAGATTGCGGCGGCACGCCGCAGCGGCAGCGGTAAAGATACCTTACTGCTTGTTGAACATTTGCCTGTGTACACGCTGGGAAGGTCGGGCAGTAAGTCAAACATTAAGGTCTCAGATGAGGTCCTGTTAACAGCGGGACTTGAGGTCATTGAAGTCGACCGGGGCGGGGATGTCACTTATCATGGCCCCGGTCAACTGGTAGGGTATCCGATATTGGACCTCAGGGGCTACCAACAGGACTTGCACCGCTATGCAGAGATGCTTGAGGAAGTCATTATCAGGACACTGGACCAATATGGGATAAAGGGCTTCCGGGAAAATGGCTTAACCGGGGTATGGACCGCTAGTGGAAAAGTAGCTGCTATCGGCATCGGGGCGCGCGGCTGGGTAACCATGCACGGTTTTGCCTTGAATGTAAATCCTGATATGGATTATTTTAGCTTAATTAACCCTTGTGGTATAACCAATCGACCAGTTGTGTCAATGCAAGCGCTGGGTGTTGATGTGACCCTTGAGGAAGTTAGCAAAAAGATGGTTGAGCAGTTTGCCGATATTTTCGGTGTAGAGTTTTCATTAATTAAGCGTGATTGCTTACACGCTGGGCCGGGGAGCCGGTATGGAGGGCAATAAATGGACCTATATCGGCTGGGGGCTATACCGTGGGATGAGACACAGGCTATCTATCATGCATTGGCACAAAATCAACAGGAAGGGCTGGTCATCTGCCGCCCTGCCGGACGCTGTGTTTGCCTGGGCCTGCATGATGACTTGCTGCAAGAGGTCGACACGAACTATTGCCAGGGAAATAATATTCCAATTATCAGGCGGGATATCGGCGGCGGCATGGTCTTGCTGGCCGTAGAACAGATCTTTTTTCAACTGGTATTGCGGGCCGGTAATCCGCTGCTGACAGGCCGGCGAGAAGAATTTTTTACCCGGTTTTTACAACCTGCCATAAAAACATTAGCAGACTTTTCGATCAAGGCCGTGATTAAACCTCCTGCCGACATTGTTGTTAACGGTAAAAAAATTTCCGGGAACGGTGCTGGCGATATCAATGGTTTTTCAGTGTATACAGGCAATATTTTACTTGCCTTTGACCGAACCGCCATGGCCAATGTCCTCAATGTCCCCAGCAGCCGGTTTCGCGAGCATCTCAGGTTGTCGATGGAGCGGTATTTAACATCTATGAGTGAAGAACTTGGTTATATGCCGGACTACGGGACAGTCGAAGACTGGTTGGTTTATCATTTTTCAGCATGGCTGGATCTAAAGCGGGGTGAATACTCCGTAGATCTGCAGCAAGCCGTCAATAAGGCGGCAAAGTACCTAACAAGTCATGAGTTTTTAAACCTACCTGGCAAGCAGACCAAGGTACGTCAGGTAAAGATCAATGAAGGAACTTATGTACGCCTGCATCCATTTCCCCAATGCATCAAGACAACTGTTGCCGGTCAAAGTGGCTGCGGCAACAGGCGCGGCGGGCCATGCTCAGGTTACGCTATTCTGGTGGTCCAGAATAATAAAATAGTTGAATTTGAGAGTCATGGGCTAACATGCCTGGCGGAATACAAGTTAAATTCGCTGGCAACCTGTCTGATTGGCAGCTATTGGCACGAGCGTGATGTCAGGAATGCTTTGGCGCAATGGCTCTACAATGATGAGCGTGGTGCAGTTAAAGTTTTTAAAGACACACTAATCGATTGGATACTAGCTAGATAGAAAATAGGGAGTGATTTTTTAGTGGTACAGTATGACATTCCGCAAGGACTCTATTATACAAGCGATCATGCGTGGGTGAAGGTGGAAGGGAACACAATTCGTATTGGCATTACCGACTTTATGCAAAAATTGGCGGGAGAGATTACCTTTATCCGTATTCCCCGTGTGGGCAAAGCACTTGCGGCCGGTGCAACGCTCAGCTCAATCCAGTCGGGTAAGTGGGCTGGCAAGATTCAGGTGCCGATGGCGGGAAAGGTTCTTGAGGCCAATAGTGAATTGCCGGCTAATCCTAAGCTTTTAAATAGCGACAGCTATGGCGCGGGTTGGATTTGCGTTATGGAACCCGATAATCTGGTTGAAGGGCTGCAAAGCCTCATTCACGGTGATGACGCCGACAAATTTTTTACTGAGGAACATGCAAAGTTTGTAAAAACAGAGTAATTTTAATGTGGCTAAATCCAACCTTTTCTAAGGAAGGAGTATCGATATGGACGCGCAAACAGTGGAAAGATTAAAGCAAATATTTGGCGATCGTGCTACTGCCGATTTATTCGAGCGAGGTTTTTATGAGCGGGATCTGGCACCTGTACCGGATTTTTTAGTTAAACCAATTGCTGATACCCTGCCGGATATTGTCATCAGGCCCCAAATCACCGCGGAAGTAGCCTCCATCGTTAAGACTGCTGCTGAGCAACAGATTCCGGTAACGACAAGGGCGGGGGGCTCTACCGTTTATTTCAATACTGTATGTACACGTAAAGGCATAGTTGTGGACATAAACGGTATGGACGGCCTGTTAGCTGTTGACAAAGAAAACAACCTTGTCAGGGTGGGGGCAGGATTGACCTGGTGGAAACTGGAGCGTGCGCTAAACAGGGTTGGTCTGGCTACCTGTTCCTACCCGAGCAGTGCTCAGTCGGCTACTGTTGGCGGCTGGCTGGTTATGATGGGGTATGGGCTTGGTAGTTTAAAATACGGTCCGGTAATGGAACAGGTCATTTCAGCCCAGGTAGTTTTGCCTGACGGCAGTGTCAGGGAATTAAATAAAATAAGTCAACCGCCGGTCTCCTGGCTGGCCGCTTCTGAGGGAACATTAGGCATTGTCACCGAAGTCGAATTGAAGGTGCGGCCGCACCCTGAAAGTGAGTGGCATGGTTTAGCAGAATTCCGGAATGCCGGACAAATGCAGAGTTTTATTGAAAATACTGTAGCCTTAAGTAACAAACCCTTTAACCTGCACTTCAACGATCCTGGTTGCAACTCGCTCCGGCAGCGGCTGGGGATGGCAAGTGAACGTGCCGCTGCTGCTTACACGGTTGCGTTCGATGTAGATGGCTCAAAAGCGGAAACCGAGGCGGCGGGCCGTGACTATCAACGCTGTTTGCAGCAGGCAGACGGCGGTGATCTAGGTGAAGAAGCCGGTCACGAGTGGCAGCACCGTTTCTTTTCTTTAGTACTAAAACGGGAGGGTCCGTCATTATTAGGGGCCGAGATTTGGCTGCCTATTGATAGCCTGGCTGGCTATTTGGCAGATGTGGCTGTTTTTGAAAGTAAAAAGAACCTGGGCCTAAAAAGCTACGGACATATTGTATCAGCAAGGCATGCGATGGTCATGACCATGTTTAATGCCGATGAACGCGACACGCTTGGCTATTTACAAGGACTGGCTTTAGTAAAAAAACTGCATGACATCGGAGCAAAGCATGGCGGCAACCCTTACGGAATCGGCTTGTGGAACACGCCCTATCTACACAGATGCCAAACGTCGGCGGAGCTTGCTGAACTTAAACGGCGGAAGAAGCTGCTTGACCCCAACAATATTATGAATCCCGGCAAAAGATATCAGCCTCCCTTGCTGCTGCAACCGGCACTTTTTGGCTTGGGCATGGATTTGTTAGCAGCCACTACATTGGTATACAAGGGTAAGGCAGGGAGGGAACAGCTATGAGTTCAGGCAGTTTTTATAAAAATCTGATTGACGAATCCCTAATCTGTGGCCGGTGTGGCAATTGTCGCAGTGACTGCCCGGTATATCAGGAAATTGGCTGGGAGTCGGCGGCGCCGCGCGCTAAGATTTCGCTGGCGCGCGAGTTATTTGCCAGACAGGGCGATGCGAAGATTAGTGCGGAATATGCCAAGAGGATTACGCAATGCACAATGTGCGGTGCCTGTACCCGGGCTTGTGCCGCCAGAATTGATCTACAAACCTTATGGAAGGATTTACGGACAAAATTAGTAACAGAAGGCAAGGCGCCCGAAGCCTATAACGCAATGGCCGGGAATCTAAAAACCAGGAAAAATATTTCTAACTTTGCGAACACAACCAGACTTGACTGGGCCGAAGACCTTGATGAGGTGCCAGACTATCTTGACCAGGAGCAAGGGGCTGAAATCGTCTATTTTGTTGGCTGTGTATCTTCCTTTTTTCCCCGGGCCGCGCAAGTGCCTGTTGCCATGGTGCAATTGCTGGAAAAAGCAGAAGTTAGCTTTACAACCCTGGGCCCGGAAGAATGGTGCTGCGGGTTTCCTCTGCTGGCTGCCGGACACGGGGATGAGATCGCTGAGTTTGCCCGGCATAATGTAGAAAAGGTGCGGAGTCTTGGTGCGAAAACCTTAGTCACTGGCTGTGCATCCTGTTATCACGTATGGAGCCATGTCTATCCGGAGATATTGGGAGAAAGTCTTGGGTTCCGGCTGGTTCACGCGACAGAGATGTTATTTGATTTGATCAATGAAGGTAAATTAGTTCCCAATGAGTTAGATAAAACGGTTACCTATCATGACCCCTGTGATTTGGGGCGTAACAGCGGGGTTATCCAGGCGCCGCGAGCTATTATTAACAGTATCCCCGGAGTTAAGTTTATTGAAATGGCTACTTATGGTGAAGAATCTACCTGCTGCGGCGGCGGGGGGAATCTACAAGGAGCCGACCAGGGGCTGGCTGAAGCTATTGCCCGCAAACGTATCCAGGAGGCTGCTGCCACAAGGGCATCGATAGTAGTATCAGCCTGTCAACAGTGTGAACAGATGCTGGAGAAAGCAGCAAGAACGGAAAAACTGCCTGTACAGGTGATGGATGTTGCCGAATTGTTGTTAATGTCTGTCGAGGGGTAGTCTTGTTAGGTAAGAAAGGAGTATGACCGATGAATGCAACTACATGGAATTTTCCTGAAGAGCTATTGTATGATACCCATTATCAGTGGATTAAAAAAGCGGGCAACAAAATTTTATTTGGCTTGACTCCTTATGGCCATGCGATCACCGGTGATATTTTGTATCTGGTTTTACCACCGGTGGGAGCAGGGGTGGATGGCGGCGGGGCCTGCGGGTCACTGGAGGCCGGAAAATGGGTAGGTCGTGTCTATGCCCCGGCCAGCGGTAAGGTAACTAATGTAAATGAAGCAGTGCTTTGCAGCCCTGCTCTCATTAGCCGGTCTCCTTATACTTGCTGGTTTGCGGAGATTGAGCTAGCCCGGCCTGAGGAGCTTGGTGAGCTGATGTCGGCCGCCGGTTTGCGCAGTTGGCTGGCTGAGGATATGAAAGCAAATGCCTAGTGTGGACAACAGTACCACTTTCCGGGTCCTGGATTCTGCACCTTGTAGTGCTGCTGAACATATGGCCTTAGATAAGGTAATCATAAGTGCCCACAGCCAGGGCAGCATTCCTAATACGCTGCGGTTTTTGCAGTTCAAACCCTGCGTGCTGGTTGGGGCGTTTCAAAACACGTTTTTAGAAGTAAATGTTCCCTATTGTCAGCAGAATGGCATTGATATAAACCGGCGGATTACCGGCGGGGGAAGCCTGTATTGGGGCCGGCTGGAATTAGGCTGGGAGCTGTATGCCGGTAAAAATACCCCTGGTATTCCCCGGCAGGTAGAAAGCATGTATCGCCTGTTATGTGAGGCAATGGCCCGGGGACTACAGACATTGGGACTGGAGGCTGCCTATAGGCCGGTCAATGATATTGAAATACAGGGACGTAAAATAGCCGGTACTGGTGGAACTGAATTAGCAGATTCTTTTGTCTTCCAATGCAGTTTGCTGGTTGATTTTGATGTGGATCAAATGCTGCGGGTTTTGCGGTTCCCTTTGGAAAAACTGGGCGACAAAGCTGTCAAATCCATGCGGGAGCGGGTAACCTCGATGAAAGATCAGCTAGGCTATGTCCCTGATGTCAGTTTAATTAAGCAAGTAATCGTAACTGGTTTGCAGAAAACCCTGGGTTATGAATTTGCTCCCGGCGGCCTTACTTCACAGGAAACGGGCATGCTCACTGAATCTTTGCCGTACTTTCAGAGTGAGGCCTGGATTTATGGCAACGCCGGCAGCGTAATAAATACTGTTGATTGTATAGCCAATTATAAGGCGCCCGGCGGCCTTATAAGGGTTCAGATGCGCTTGGATGAAGGTGTCCGCGTAATCAAATATCTGATTATCAGCGGTGACTTTTTCGCTTATCCGGCCAGGGTAATCAACGACCTTGAGACAGCTCTGAAAAACACCCCTATCGACAGATTGCGTATTACTGACACGATTAAGAAATTTTTTCTTACCAATCAGGCTGAGATTCCTGGTGTTTCGCCTGAACACTTTGTTGAGGCCGTCTTGCTTGCTGTAGCGAAGGCCAAAGAAGCTCACCTGGCTGAGAAAGTCTTGACGGAGGTTTGTTGTGAAAACAACAAGTGAACACTATGACGTGATCGTTGTCGGGGCGGGACCGGCGGGCTGCATTGCTGCCAAACGTCTGGGGCAGGGTGGGCTGAAGGTGTTGATGATTGAACAACGTACGGTCATCGGCAGTCATGTCCAGTGTGCAGAGTTCGTTCCCCTTACTATTTCGCGTCAAGCAGCTTTGCGGGCAAGCGATATAGCCCAGCCTGTCCAGGGAATTAAAACCTTTATTAACGGTAAGCTGACAAGTACACTTCGGGCCCCGGGCTATGTACTTAACCGGGTGCTATGGGATGAATATCAGGCACAGCTGGCAAAAGCAGCCGGCGTTTCAATTATAACCGCAACCCGCGTGAGCGGTATTGACGGTAAGGAGTTAAGAGTATCAAGTGGTGGTCAGTCTTGGGAGCTTAGCGCAGACTTCATTCTTGGCTGCGATGGCCCTCGTTCTATTGTCGGCAAAAAGTTAGCAAATGAACCTCAGGCAATGTGTGTTGCTCTACAGTATGAAAAGATGCTCACTAAACCACTGGAACATGCTGAGATTTACTTTGATCCGGCCTATTACGGTGGCTATGCCTGGGTTTTTCCCAAAGGCAAAGCCGCCAATGTCGGAGTGGCCATCCATGCTGCTTGTAAAGATAGATTGAAATCTGCATTAGCGGATTTCTGCCGGAAAACTGCTAACAGGGGGCTAATACAAGCTGGGGCGGCTTCAGTCGCAACAGGTGGATTGATACCGGCAGGCGGCTTAGTAAAAAATCTGGCAAATGACCATATGCTGGTAGCCGGTGATGCGGCCGGCTGCACTCATCCAATTACCGGTGCCGGCATTATGAATGCTGTTGTCAGTGGTGATTTGGCTGCCAGGGCAGTGATCCTGCAAGTTAGCAGTAACGGTAGAGAGCAGATTGCCAGGAATTACACACGCACGTTACTTGCAGAGTATGGGACTCAGTTTGCTATTGCGAGTGACCGGCTGATGCGCCGTAACCAAAGGTGGACAGAAAACCCGGCAGAATTCAGTGCGCTCATAAGGCGCAGTTGGATTGCTTTTCCGGAGTACTATATGCAATAGTGAATTTCACAGAAAGAACTATTTACGTTGAGGGGGTTCCGGGTCATGGACAATATTGGCAGACTGGAAAGCCCGGATTATGTGCAGACCAGCTTGGCTGGTGCTATGGCGTTAGGTCTCGAACCAGGAAGTTTTTACCGTAACGCCTATCCGGGAAGCTTGAATTTATTAATGACATATCAGGACGGATGCCGGGCCAATTGCAGCTACTGCGGATTAGCCAGAGAACGGTATGCCGAACCTGATAAAAATACCTTCATCAGAGTAAAATGGCCGGTTTATGAACTTTCCAATATAATTGATATTTTGAAACGGCCACCGCAGGCTGCTGCCGCTAAAGTTCAAAAACTAGGCCGGATTTGTATATCGATGATTACTCATCCCCGCGCGGCGGCTGACTGCATCGATATCGTCAAACGGTTAAGTGCTTCAACCCAGTTACCGATTAGTGTACTGGCATCGCCAACCATATTGCAGGGGGCGAGTGCTTTTTTTAACGGGATTAAAGCTGCCGGTGCAGACCGGGTGGGGATAGCGGTAGATGCTGCAACCCCTGAATTGTTTTTTGACATGCGGGGGCAAGCTGTAGGAGGACCTCACCGGTGGGAGACCTACTGGGAGGCAATCGAACAAGCTGTTACGGTGTTTGATCGTGAACATGTAAGCGTACATTTAATTGTAGGGCTTGGTGAAACAGAACAAGCGATGGTACAGACAATAGATAGGGCTAATCAATACGGTGCGCAGGCCCACCTGTTCTCATTCTGCCCGGAACCTGGCAGCAGGTTGAGCGGCTATAAACCGCCGTCATACGGTCAATACAGGCGTATTCAGCTGGCGGCATACCTGCTTAATAAAAAACAAAGTACAATTGACGCTTTTGAATTTAATGCTCATGGGAAAATAGTTAGCTATGGTAACCGGCTGCATGAACTATTAGGGGATGATCTGGCAGCAGGCGAGCCCTTCAGAACCTCAGGCTGTCCTAACCGGGAGGGCTGTGTGGCGTGCAACCGGCCGTATGGAAACGAGCGGCCAGGCCCTGATTTGCGTAACTATCCTTTCCAGCCGGAGGATAGTGATATAGATACCATTAAAGGACAGATATGGGATGAATAATATTGCGTTTTATGCGCCAGGAGTACGGCACTATGACAATGGCTTATATCAAAATAGCGTAAACTCTTTTGTTAACATAAGTATCACCGGCTCCGAGTGTCAATGCCGCTGTGAACACTGCCAGGGACAGCTGCTCAATAGCATGCTGTCAGCTACCGAGCCTGAACTGTTAGTGGAACTGGCCGCTGATTTACACAGGCGTGATTGTCGCGGGGTGCTCATAAGCGGTGGGGCCTGCCAGGACGGCAGTGTGCCGTTACTGCGTTTTGCCGGGGCACTAAAAGAAGTTGCCAGCATGGGTTTGGCGGTCGTAGTTCACCCTGGGCTGCTGACCGATGAACTGGCAAAAGTATTGGCTCATTCAGATGTAACGCGGGTAGCCCTTGATTTAATTGGGGATAGTGCTACAATTCGCGAGGTATATCACCTGACGCGGACCCCTGAAGACTATCAGAACAGCTTGCGAGCAGCACGTCTGGCTGGTCTGAAGGCTTCACCACATATTGTCATCGGTCTTCATTTTGGTGAGATTCGCGGGGAATATGAAGCTCTTAAGATGGTCGCAGCTGAAGGGGCGGAAAGTTTGGTCTTAGTACTATTGAATCCCTTACGGAGTACACCAATGCGAGATGTTGTTCCCCCGCCGGCCGAGTCGGTAGCCAGGATTTTTAAGACTGCCAGAGAGCTATTGCCAAATACCCCGATTGCTTTAGGCTGTGCCCGCCCGCCAGGACTATATGCCCGGACGATAGAACGGCTGGCGGTAGAAGCCGGTTTTAACGCGATTGCCTATCCAGCTCGTGAAACTGTAGATTATGTACATTCACTCGGATACACTGTGTCTTATCAAGAGACCTGTTGCGGCATACTGGCATAAGTAAGAGGATACATGTTTTAGATATTAGGGTACAGTAAATTTACTAGAGAGTCCCGGCTTCGAACGGCGTAGCCGGGACATTCGTTTTTGGAGGGAGGTAAAAGATGAGACCAGTGCGCGTATTAGACACTGGATCCCGAACGGGCGCTCAAAATGTGGCATTGGCTAAGGCTTTGTTAATGGCCTGCAACAAACAATTAATTCCCGACACGCTACGTTTCTTTCAGTTTAATTCTGACTGTGTTTTGCTTGGTTACCATCAAATAGCCGAACAGGAGGTCAGGCTAAGCTTCTGTTACGAGCAGGGGATTGAGGTTAATCGCAGGTTGTCAGGCGGCAATACTGTTTATTGCGATGAATCCACCCTTGGCTGGGAGACTGTGGTGTATCGTGCAGGCTTGGCTACAGGTGAACAGCTGGAAACATTGACGATGCAGCTTGGTGCTGCTATCACCCGGGGTCTTAATCTACTTGGGGTAAATGCCCAATATAAACACCCTGGTACCGTAGAAGTGGCAGGACGTGAACTCTGTTGGCTTGGTGGCACCCGGCACGGGAACGCAGTTCTTTATCAAGGCTGTGTTCGCATTAATGATGTTACTATTGAGAGAATGCTGTATGCCTTGCGTATTCCTACGGAAAAGCTAAAAAACAAAGAGATTGATTTGTTCAGCAAGAAATTTACCAGTCTTAAAGGGGTGCTCAGTGAACCTCCCACACTGGCTAGCGTTAAGGGGGCGATCGTTGAAGGCTTTTGCGAGGTTTTTCATGCTGCTGCTACTCCGGGGAGACTTAAAGACATCGAAGACAACTATTATCAGACGGCATATAGTGAGACTTCTTCGCAAGAATGGGTTTCCGGTCAAGCTGAAGTCATCAATCCAGGGCATTACCAACTTCGGGATACCTCAAAGGAACAGGCTGTAGTTACAGTTTCTATAGCTATGGATGCTCATCAACAACAGATTGACGCTGTATCCATAGCTGGAGACTTTTATGCTTATCCCCTTGAATTAGTTCAAGAACTAGAGGCTGGTTTATGTGGCATTATGGCTAACCCTGCTTTAATAAGAAAAACAGTGAATGATTGTTTCCGCAAACACCAAGGCTATGTACCGGGATTATTACCAGACCATTTTAGTCAAACAATAATTAGGGCTGCCGAAAAGCTACGCTTTCTTGACTGGGGCGCCTATCCCGAAGAGCTAAACGAGATCACTATCGTTGGTGATTGTATAGCAAAAGACATTTTTGAGCAACCGGTAACGCCTTTGCTTGTTCCTTACTGCGCCAAAGATATAGGCTGCAAATTTCGTTATATAGAGGGCTGCGGACGGTGCGGAAAATGTGACATTAGCGATGCTTACAACCTGGCAGACCAATACGGCTTGGCGACGATTACCATCCAAAATTACGAAATGCTTGAGGAAAAGCTGGAAAATTTAAAGAAGAATGGCTGTAGGGTTTTTATAGGAGCTTGCTGTGAATCTTTTTGGGTTAAGCATGCCAGGGATTTCGAGCGAATTGGATTACCAGGTATACTCGTTAATGTTGACAACAGTACCTGCTATGACCTTGGCAAAGAGCAAAAAGCTTATCAAGGCAGTTTTGAAAATCAGACTAGGTTAAAAAATGACCTGATTTTACGAATTTTGCAAAGGCTCGCGAATTATAGCGATGAAGCATTAAATGGTATTGCTTAGAATAACGGTTCATATCCCGGCATAATGCCGGGGATTTTTTTTGTAGCGCAAATGATCGGCAGGGCTACATTTATGGATAATTATGGAACAGAATGCAACAAACTAATGTTCCGAATCTTAATAATTATATAAATATTGAGTTAACGATAGGGGATTTCTGACTCAAGGCAAGGCTCGATACTGGCACGTTTTTTGCGACAGTAGAAACTGTGAGGATGTAGAATCCTTTATTATAAGGGGGAGTTTGAATGAAAGCAGCGGTATGGTATGGTAAAAAAGACGTGCGGGTTATGGATGTTCCTGAGCCGCCGAGCCCGCAAGCAGGCTGGGTCAAGGTAAAGGTACAGTGGTGTGGAATTTGTGGCTCAGACCTACATGAATACCTGGCCGGTCCAATTTTTATTCCTGTAGATAAGCCACATGCCCTAACCGGCAGTACGGCCCCTATCATTCTCGGTCATGAGTTTTCCGGTGATGTAGTAGAGGTTGGACCTGGGGTAACAAACGTAACAATTGGCGACCGGGTTGCGCCTGACGCCTGTCAGGTGTGCTGGGAATGCCCGCGCTGCCAGGAGAAGCGCTACAGTCTGTGTGAGAAACTGGCCTTCACCGGGTTAATGACTGACGGGGCTTTTGCAGAGTATGTAAATGTACCGGCCTACACAATATACAAGATTCCAGATGACATGTCCTATGAGGTTGCCGCACTCATTGAGCCGTTGGCGGTAGGGATGCATGCCGTACGGCGTGCACCTCTGGTTCAGGGGGATACTGCAGTAATTATGGGGGCGGGGACAATCGGTCTTGCTACCCTCATGTGCGCAAGGGCGGCCGGGGCCAGTAAGGTATATACGGTAGAGGTCGCCAAGGCAAGGAAGGAATACGCCTTAAAGGCAGGTGCCACAGCTGTTTTAGACCCTACAGAGGTCGATGTGATTGCCAAGGTGAGGGAACTTACCAACGGGGGCGCAGATGTAGTATTTGAGTGTGTGGGCAGCGATAAAACGGCCCCTATTGCCATAGAACTGGCCCGTTCAGCAGGTAAGGTGGTTATTGTGGGTATCTTTGAAAAAGCCTCTGCGTTGAATTTCAATGCTTTGTCTTTTACAGAAAGAGGAGTTGTGGGCTCTTTGGCCTATTACGGTGAGTTTGCGCCGGCGATTCAGCTTGTGTCTGATGGCAGGATTGACGTTGAGCCGTTGATTACCGGTAAGATAAGCCTTGACGACATTGTCGAGAAGGGTTTTGAGGAGTTAGTAAATCGCAAAGAACAAAATATCAAGGTTATTGTAAAACCGTTTTAAGATAAGAAAAGACTTGGCTTGTGCCAAGTCCCTCAGGACGCCGGCAGAAGTCTTAGTCGTTCTTATGTCAACAGAGTTTATTATAAATTCTGGTAGACTAAAATAAGGCCAAGGATGTAAGTTAACAGGAAACTTCATCCTTGGCCTATTAGTTTTGCATTAAGGCAATTCAGGTACACCAAAGTGAGGTGCTAATCGATGCAAAGCACTTTAGCCTGAAAGTTTATTGTGGCGGCTGTTTTCAGTTGGATAAATTATATTGGCGCATTTTTCGATACAGAGTACTGCGGGCAATCCCCATTTGTTTAGCGGCATGACTGATATTGCCACTTGCATTGAGCAAGAAATCGACGATCTGCCGGCGCTCTTTTTCATTTAGATTTTGCTTAATCATTTCCCGCGCGCAGATAGCATCATTTCTTGACAGTGAAGTTAGAGAAGTGACCGGTAATCCTGCAGGAGTTATAATATGTTCAGGTAAATGCTCGGGCTTAATTGTATCCTCTTCGGCGATACTAATAACCCTTTCCACAATATTCTGTAATTCCCGAATGTTTCCTGGCCACTGATATTGTTGCAGAAGCGTAATTACCGCAGGATCAACTTTTCTTATGGTTTTGCCCCATTCGCGGCCCATAGTATTGAGCATGTATCTGAATATTACCGGGATATCTTCCTGACGTTCGCGTAGCGGCGGAATCTTCAGGGAGATAACATTTAACCGGTAATACAGGTCTTGACGAAAGTTACCTTTATCAACTTCGTGGGCCAGGTTTTTGTTGGTGGCGCAGATAATTCTTAAATCAACGGGAATGACTTTATTGTCACCCATACGTGTAATCTTTCGTTCCTGGATTACCCTAAGTAAAGCTACCTGCAGTTCGAGCGGCGTGTCGCCAATTTCATCAAGAAAAATCGTCCCCCCGGAAGCAAACTCAAATTTCCCGGGTCTTCCCCCGCGGCGGGCCCCGGTAAAAGCCCCTTCTGTATAACCAAACAGCTCACTTATCATCAGCTCTCTGGGGATTGCGCCGCAGTTGACTGCGACAAAAGGTCCTTTGCGTCGTGAACTCTGATTGTGGATTGCTTGCGCAAAAACCTCTTTTCCAGTACCGCTTTCTCCCTCTATGAGTACGTTGGATACCCCTGCAGCAGCCTGAGTGGCCAGTTGAACCGTTTTTTGTATCGCAGGGCACTGGCCGATAATATTACCAAACCGGAAGGTCGCCTGGGCGCCACTTAGGCGGTTAACCAGATTATGAACTATTTTCATGGGGCGGAGGATGATAACACCACCTGATAGCTCACCCTCATCATCGACGATAGGTCTGCCGGAGGACAGACAGTGTAAACGGCCTAAGCTGGCATCAATAAAAATCTCAAAATCAGTGTAAGCAGCCTGTTGTTTATAAATATTCTCTATAAACGGAGTCTCGCTGCCCATAAGTTCTTTCACCGACTTATTTAGAAGCTCACCGCCAGGTCTGTCAAAGATCTCTTCCGCAATCACATTAACTTGTTTGACAATGCCATTATTATCAATAATTAAAACTCCATCTGACATGGTGTTAAATATATTCTCAAGCCGGTTATAGGACAAAACTATTTCGCGGTTATTCTCTTTCAGCTTCAATGTTTGGTAGGCGTTTTTTGATAAAGTGTTAGCAACCGAAAAAAGGACTTTCGCAGCAGCATGGACCTTTTCTGTGGCCACTACAGGGATTTCTTTTATGGCAGCTATGTATTTGTTTACATCAACACCCAATTCGCTTGCTACTTTATGACAAGAAGCCTCACTTGGTGCTTTAGTTAAAACCTGGCCGCCAAATATTGTGCCAAGTACTTGGCCGTTAAGGATGATAGGGGCTGCGAAATCAATTAAGCCTGCATGGCATTGGTATACTGCAGGCTTGGCAGTTTGCAGTGCCATATCTGCTCCGCGCATGTCGTCAGCCAAACAACGCTTTAGTCCAAGCGGGCTACTTCGGATAATTTCTTTACAAAACGTGGAAAAGCAGCTGGGACAAGTTATCGCTTGTCCTTGATTATCCTCTATCAAACTGGCCACGCCTACACTTAAGGCGAAATTGTCCTGAAATTCTTGTAAAAAAGGCGCATCAATCAGGTTTTGTAATTTCACGTTACTTATTTTTGTCATCATTGCCTCCCTCATTAACAGTAAGACCAAAGTGACAGAAGTGGTAATTATTCCCATTGAATATATTGTAACCTAGAATTGCATTTTTGTCTTGCAGAAAACCGGGGATAGGCAGTTGGCTTTTTTGCCCGGCATTAATAATTAGAATATTTAGATATTTACAACTGAGGGCCGGCCTAATTTGCCTTAGACCAACCCCGTGCACCTATTAACTAACAACATTAATTGGTTTTTCCTGAAGAAAGGCTTCGATATTGTCGGCCATCATATTGATAAGCCGCTGTCTGGCTTCTAGCGGTTTCCACCCGATATGTGGGGTGAGGATTACGTTATCCATCGCAAATAAGGGGTTATCCAGTTCCGGCGGTTCAGGGTCCTGAACGTCCAGGGCAGCACCAGCGATGATTCCTGCCTGTAACGCCTCGATCAAATCTTTTTCTTTGATAAGAGCCCCTCTTGAGGTATTTATAATAAACGCGGACGGTTTCATCATGTTTAAATTATCTTTATTTATTAGATGCTTTGTATCAGTGGTAAGGGGGCAATGAAGGGATACAAAATCACTCCGGGTAATCAATTCTTTGAGTGAAACAGATTGTATTCTTGGATCGTTCCATGCTTTTGTCGTTCTGTTGAATACGAGGATATTCATCCCCAGTGCCAGGGCAATTTTTATGACCTGCTGCCCAATACTGCCTGAACCAATAATACCAAGTGTTTTATTCTGAATCTCGACATGGGGTACCGTAAGGTGTTTGGTAAAGTTGTCGTGATTTTTCTGTTTGAGCATAATCTGTTGTTTGGTTAACGAAGCACTGAGACTTAATATAAAAGTGATTGCTAACTGAGCAACTGCCTCAGTACTGTAGCCGGGAACATTGCAAACCGTAATGTTCTTTTCTTTGGCAGCGGCGATATCAATGTTGTTATAGCCAGTTCCGGCTTCACATATGAGCTTAACAGAAGGAGGGAACTGAGCAATCAACTCTTTGCCTACCGGTAACTCCTTGGTAATAATAATGTTTTGCTCTTTAACCCTGTCTAGAATTTCTTTGTCGCTGCTGGCATCATATTTTGTGACTGTAGTGAGTTTGGCTAATTGAGAGAAATCCAATTTGTTGTCAAAGTTAAGTTTAGCTGCGTTAAGAAATACTGTTTTCATAGCTACCCCCCCTATTATTAGAACATTTACAAATTTAAGTATATTATCGTCTCAGAAGCCTGTCAACTTTTTGGTAGCTTTAGGGAATGGGTTCATGTTAATATATTTTTGGTAAGAACGAGGTACACTTTATAGTAGGGTCAGAAACTAAAGGAGAAGTGATTTGATGAAACAATTTTTGCGGTCATTTGCACAGATGCTTTCCAGGTATCGAGATATGGCTATCCTTCTTTTCCGTCTGGGTTTAGGTGGTATGTTTATGTGGCATGGTTGGCCTAAAATTATCGGCGGCCCTGAAAAATGGTCTGGTCTTGGCGGGGCTATGGGTACTTTCGGCATTGAGTTTGCGCCTGGTTTCTGGGGCTTTATGGCTAGTTTCGCCGAGTTTGGCGGCGGTCTATTGTTTGCAATTGGTCTATTTTATCGTCCGGCTTGTTTCCTGCTATTTAGCAATATGATGGTTGCATTTACGAGCCAGATGATAGATGGTAAGGGGTTGCAGAAAGCCTCGCAATCTTTAGAAGATGGTTTAAGTTTTTTCGGCGCGGCCTTTATTGGACCTGGCAAATACAGCTTAGATTACTTTCTGGGTATTGAAGAATCGGCAGAGCGGTCAGGCAACATGAACAGAAGATAGGTGCCTATAAAAATGGGATTCTCTAGGAAAATAAGCTTGACAAAAGACAGGTGTACTGTTATATTAAACTCAAAGTAACAAGGGTGTTTTAAAAATACAAAAGACACAACAAACAATTACAATTAAATATAACTATCCTAAAGACCGTGAAGAGGAGAAGTAGCATTCAATTGCAGCGCAGAGAGCCGGCGGCAGGTGTGAGCCCGGTCTGGGGTTGAATCGTGAAGTACACCTCGGAGTTGCTAGCTGAAGAGTTCAGCTAACTATATAGTTAGTTTCTGAATTTGGTAGGTGTGGTCGGAACTTCCGCCGTTATCAGGAAGGGGGTCTCGGTAAACCATTGTTTACCCGTACTCTGCAGAGGAGGAGTCGATTAGCGTCAGCTTAACGGCTCTACAAGGGTGGTATCGCGGGAATAGAACTCCCGTCCCTTATTTAATAAGGGGCGGGAGTTTACTTTTTTTACAGGAGGTGATTACACATGTTTGGACTTACTGATCCATGGATTGCCCTAGCTTATGGAACTTGTCTGGGTTCTACTGCTCTTTGCATTATATATGCGGTTTGGAAAGGTAAAAAGGCAGATTAAATAATAGAGGAGAGAATTTTATGGATAATCAGTTACTCTATATCATGCTTGTAGTATATTTGGGGATAACGGTATTGCTTGGCTATCTTGGCTATCGACATACCAAATCAGCAAAAGACTATATGATTGCGGGGGGCAATGTGCATCCGGTACTGATGGCTTTGGCGTATGGTTCTACTTTTATTTCTACGTCGGCGATTGTTGGTTTTGGCGGGGCGGCTGGTGTCTATGGGATGAGTTTGTTATGGTTGACAGCATTTAATATATTCGTAGGCATCTTTGTTGCTTTTGTTTTCTTTGGCGTCAGAACCCGTCAGATAGCGTACGAACTACAGGTAAAAACATTTCCCGAGTTCTTGGGCGCCCGTTTCGATTCGCCATTTATTAGGAAGTTTTCTGCAGGGGTGATCAGTCTGACTATGCCGCTGTATGCAGCTGCAGTCATGATTGGTGGAGCCCGTTATATGGAAGAAGCCCTAAATATGAGTTATACATCAGCTTTGACAATATTTGCACTCATCGTACTTGCTTATGTCTTCTTTGGGGGATTGCGCGGGGTTATTTATACAGATGCCATGCAGGGGGTCATCATGTTTGCCGGTATGGCGGCATTAGTTATTCTAACCTATTCTGCGCTAGGTGGTGTCACTCCCGCTCATAGCAAATTGGAAGCTTTAAAACAGCTCGTTCCTGCCGGTCTTGCCGCTAAAGGACATCTAGGCTGGACGGCTATGCCTGCTTTTGGGTCAGAGATATGGTGGTTTGTTATTTCTACTTTGATTCTTGGTGTTGGTATTGGGGTCTTGGCCCAGCCGCAGTTAGCTGTCCGCTTTATGACGGTAGCCAGTTCCCAGGATATATATAAGGGTTTAAGCATCGGATCTATATTCATTTTGTTTATGACCGGTGTGGCATTTACTGTCGGGGCATTATCTAATGTGTATTTTATGGAGCATGGTGGTACACTGGCCTTGGCTGCAACCGCAGTCGGAGGAGTGGCGCCGAATGTCGATAAGATCATTCCATTATTTATTACGCAGGCTATGCCGGAATGGCTAAAATATTTATTTCTATTTACGTTGCTATCAGCTGCCATGTCGACCTTAAGCGGGCAGTTTCATATTATCTCCACATCCATTTCGTACGACTTAAACCCCAAGCAGGGACGAAGTGATAAGCGAACTCTCCTGTTAGCACGGCTTGGTACGCTGTTTGGCTTTGTTCTCACCATTGCTTTGGCACTAAAGCTGCCGTTCGGCGTGATCGCCGTAGCTACGGCATTGTTTTTCGGGCTGTGTACCTCGGCGTTTCTGCCTATGTATACGGCTGCGCTATATTGGCCCAAAATTACCCCCGCCGGCGCCATCTCAAGCATGGTCATCGCATCAGTAATTTACCTTTGTCTGGTGCTGTTTGTGCATGAGAAAGAAGCCACTATTTTTGGTGTATGTTTCAACCTGTTCGGGGTGAATACCCTGGCAATTGCCCCCTGGACATATATCGATCCACTTGTTATCACCTTGCCAATTAGTGCTTTTGTTCTTGTTGCTGTCAGTTTATTAACGCAGCCTGTATCTCAGGCTGTGACTGAAGGCCGATAAATATATTGAGAGAAGGTTAGAGGTTATGATATGGGACACTGAAGCCGAGTGCCTGGATCGAAGCAAGATGGCAGCGTTACAGCTAACCAGGTTACGGCACGTAGTACAACGAGTTTACGAGAATGTTCCTTTTTACCGCCAGGCATTAGATAATGCACGAGTAGGATTAAACCATATTCGCTCTTTGCAAGATGTGAGTTTGCTCCCCTTTACTACTAAAGACGATATCCGCAATAATTACCCATATGGCTTATTTAGCTCATCCCTGAAAAAAATTGTGCGTTTACATGCCTCTTCCGGTACTACCGGGAAACCAACTGTGGTTGGTTATACCAAACAGGATATCGAATTATGGGCCGACATGGTAACCCGATTGGCTGTCGCCGCCGGTGCGAGGGAAGATGATGTAGCTCAGGTAGCTTTTGGCTATGGACTCTTCACCGGAGCGTTCGGGCTACATTATGGATTGGAACGGCTTGGCGCCACTATCGTACCGGCTTCCACCGGAAATACAGAACGGCAGATTATGATGATGCAGGATTTTGGCACTACAATATTGGTAAGTACACCGTCGTATTCCCTCTATCTTGCAGAAACTGCCCATAGCATGGATATAGATACCCGGTCGCTTAATGTTCGGTTAGGTTTGTTTGGGGCCGAAGGTTGTTCCGAAGAAATGCGGCAGGTTATAGAACGTATCTGGGGCATCAGTGCCGTCGAAAACTATGGTATGAGCGAATTAATCGGTCCTGGCGTATCAGGAGAATGTGAGTGTAAGGCAGGGTTGCATATTAATGAGGACCACTTTTATCCGGAGATTATTGATCCACTGACCGGCACGCCGTTACCCTATGGTGAAATGGGGGAGTTGGTTATTACCACTATGACTAAGGAAGGATTTCCGTTGCTGCGGTACCGGACCCGTGATATCACCAGTCTTAATCCGGAACCTTGTAAATGTGGCAGGACGTTAGTACGTATGACAAAGGTTCAGGGACGTACTGATGATATGCTTAAAATCCGTGGGGTAAACGTTTTTCCTTCGCAGATTGAGAGTGTACTAGTAGGTATCCGGGAAATTGGCCCTCATTATAACATCATTGTTCGCAAGAGAGGCTACCTGGATGATATGGAGGTTATGGTTGAGCTGGCAGATGAAACTTTACTAGAAGACTTTCGAAAACTAGAAGGTCTGCAGGATGTGATCCGACATAAGCTGCGAGTAATACTATCGATAGATGCTACTGTAAAATTAGTACAGCCGAGAACTATAGCCCGTTCGGAAGGTAAAGCTAAGCGAATTATAGACTTGAGAAACCAAAAAGAGTAATTGTCATATTTTTGTCATATTTGCGTGGTATAGTTAAACCTGTAAAGTTAACTAGACGGCGTGCCGGTGTGATAAAGCTCTAATATTTTAGTAATGCTATACCAATAATCCGGTGCGTTGTCTATTTAAATAAAAGTTCTTCTATGCCGCTGCCGACTGGTAGTGGTATTTTATTTTGGTCTCCTGTAGATAGAAATAGAGATAACTCATAAAATAAACTTGACATAATGACAAGTCCATGGTAATCTATAAAAGTCGCTAATGAGCGGCGGTAATAATTGGTAAGAAATTAATGTTGACATAAATAAATGAAAATGCTATTATGATGTTCTGCCGGTTAACAAAACCGCAACAAAACAACGTTCCCTGAAAACTGAACAATGTAAAGTAATGCATCATAAAAAAGCCAGATGTGCGATGTGCTGCTTGCAGCACAAGCAACAAACAAGATTTGATTGATGATGAGCCGATAAACGGCTTCAATATAAGTAGTCCTAGTGACTGCGAAAATTTATTGGAGAGTTTGATCCTGGCTCAGGACGAACGCTGGCGGCGTGCCTAACACATGCAAGTCGAACGGAGTA
>NZ_DATMXX010000064.1:0-22883 GCF_035561255.1 Sporomusa sp.
GGCTGAAAGTCTTTATAAAACAAGGGGCGCCAAAGTCAATGGCCGGTTTGAGCAGGAGACGGTGCCCCCGACCCTGGTAACCCCCGGCCTTTGCCGGAAAAAGCGTTCCGCAGGAGAAAAGCCGGGCGGTATTCCGTTAAGAAATCCGTACTGTTTGTAAAACCATTCCCTTGTATTTCAGGCTTATCTAATATGCGCAAAGGTGTTTCTTGTTTTGACAATATATACAAAAGTATAATTTTTGATATACTTATGGACAGTAAAATGATATACGTGATATAATATACACCAGAAATGAGGTGACGGAATCATTGCTGACACCACAAACAAATAAACTTAATTTCATGAAAAGATTGTTCAAAGACTCAATTCAACGTGATATTCTGGCGCTGCTTGTTGTCAGCGTACTCATAGGCTCACTGGTGGCTGGTTCGGTCTCGATGGCGGCAAATACCTATTTTTCCAGAACCTTATCCAGTCTTGTGGGCGACTATGGTGAATATGACGTTCTCATTCAAGTGCGTGAAGAGAATCGCCAGGATGCGGCTGTTCACATCGAAAAGATAGTAAATGAGTTATTCCCTGGCGGTAAAGTAAAAGAAGGCCCGACAATTACCGGTAAGACGCCGTTCTTAGTAGCTTTGCCAGACCAGTTTAAAACGAAAAAAGTATATGAAGATCTGGCGAAAAGCTTCGGCAGTATCCCTGGCGGCGGCAGTGTTGGCGTTATGACTGATCCGCGACTGACTGTGCGGGGTGTGCCGGAAGGGGCAAGAACTATGCTTATGGAGCGCATCACCCAACTGGATGGCGTTCGTTTTGTTTTCCGTGATGGCTCATCAGTTGGCGTGATCTTAAGTTCACTTGATAAATCCTCGGCTGTCAACACAGCGATTAAGGCCTTCTTAAAAGATTATCAGGTTATTGAGATCAGCTTTCCGGTAGGCAGTGAGCCTGCCAATCCTGTACGGCTTGGTGAATCCATTGCTGAGGCCATGCAAAAGGATCTTCGCCTTGAATATGCCGGCAATGTATCTGTCGATGGCAAGAACGACGACATGACCTATCTGGTTAGCACCATGCTTGAGCTTAAACGTTTCCTGCAGGCGTATGCATCACAGGTAACACTTACCCCGGGTGCCGGTACAGAACTGGCTAAAGGGGATCTTATTGTCTTTCAGGGTACGGCTGATAGCGCACCGCAAGCGGGTAATGCCCCGGCAAAAGGCAATGTTGTTGTCGAGATTACAGCAACCGCAGCTAACGGCAGCGCCGAAGGCCGGATCACCACCGGCGATGCCGCCTCGCTTACCGGCCCAGAGGGTAGAATCCCGGGCTATAAGCTAGAGAAAAACCTGATAAGCGGGCAAACCGTAGCAGCCGCTTACAAAAACCCGCGTCAGCAATTAGGCAATGCCCTTACCGAAACAGGCAACCTTGTTGCGCAAATCCCGGGCTTTGCCCAAGATAGCAAGAGTCTCAGCTCAATTGCCCTTGGCGCTCTTGATAACTATGGCAGCAGCATTACCGCCCTGGATCAGACACTGTCCAGCCTGCAGGCAGCCGGCGGGATCATCCAGGCGGCAACCAGCGGACTTGCCGGTATTGATACCAGCGGTATCCGCAGCCAGATTGACAACTCGTCCCGGACGATCGGTGGTCTGGCCGGTTCGTTGCAGGTACTGCGTATCGTCAATGGTGATGTTGGCTCAACGATCGATTCACTCAGTGGTGCCCAGCAAAACCTGACCAGCTTAAGCTCAAACCTGGCCCAGCTGGACAATGTGGCTGCAAATGCCAGGCGAGCCAAATCAACGATAGATAATATTACCGCCAATGGGAAAAGCACGATTGCTACCCTCAAGGCCTTTGACGTGGCCGGGGCAAAAACAAGCCTCACAAGTGCCAATACCCGTTTGGGTGCACTGCAAGAGCTTAATACACCAATGGTTACAGCCCAGGTGCAGTACCTGGCAAGCGCTGTGCCTAACCTCAAAGATGAGGAGATTAACCGTTCGATCAACCTGTTAGATAAATTTATTGCCGGACAAGTCATTCCCGGTGCCCGTATTCAGATTCTGACTACCAGCAGTATTGATGTTAGCGCCGTAACCCCTGTTGTGCAAAAACAGGCTGGCCATAACAACATATCACTGTATTCAACAGCGCTGGGGGTTATCGAACCAGACCCGCGCGGCGAGCTGTACCAGGTGCTCACCGAGGTTAAGAGCATTCTGGCCGGTATGACCGCCATCATTGTTACCATCCTGTTTCTGGGGCTTGACCACACTGCGATCATGACTGTAATACGCCGTAAGCGGTTGAGTAAAAAAATCCCTGCAACCGGCTGGCGCCGGGTAGCTGAGCGATTCATAATCACTTTTAGTGCCCCTGAACGCCTCTATGGTATGGGGGTGGGAGCGGCAATGCTGACAGCCATGTTTATATTGGCTGGCGGCGGTATTCCGTATCTGCCGTGGCTGGGTGTACCGGTGCTGGGGGCTCTGCTTGGTTTGTTAGTAGCCTGTTATACCGAAAAAATCAGCCCGATTGCCGGTGAGGAAGTCATGGCCGGCGAGGCGTTAGGTTTATCGGTGGACGAGGTTATGAGGGAGATTGTTATCCCCAGTGGTCGCCCAGGGTTAATGCAAAAACTAAATCAACGCAAAGTAAAATTTAAATAAAGAGGGGGTGTTCTGTGTGCTCAACATCCAAAACCTGTATAAACAGTTTGGCAGTATTGTTGCTGTCAACAACCTGGACCTGTCGGTAGCCCCGGGAGAGACAGTAGTGATTATGGGGCCATCCGGTTGTGGTAAGTCAACGACAATCCGGATGATTAACAGACTGATCGAGCCGGACAAAGGCTCGATCCTGATTGACAGTGTGGATATTATTCAGCTGGATGATCATAGCCTAAGAAACATGCGTAAACGGATTGGGTATGTCTTTCAGCATTTTAATCTGATCAATCGCCTCACTGCTGTGGAGAATGTCATGCTGGGCCTGGTCATGGGCGGACAGTCTAAAGAGGAAGCCTATGATAAAGCCCTCGCCGCCCTTAGCAAAGTCGGCATGGAGCAATCGATTGATCAGAAGCCCGGGCAATTATCGGGCGGTCAGCAGCAACGTGTGGGAATTGCCCGCGCGTTGGCTTTTGAGCCGGAATTGATGTTGTGGGATGAGCCCACCGCCTCACTTGATCCCATGCTGGTCAGGGAAGTACTAATCGTCATGGAAGAGCTGGCTAAATACCGGGCGGCCACGATGCTGGTGGTTACCCACGAAATTGCCTTTGCCCTGCATGTTGCTGACCGTATTGTCCTTATGGAAAAGGGAGCTGTTGTTGAGTCCGGGATACCCAGTCATATATTTGTTAACCCCGCTTCCCAGGTTGGCCGCCAGTATAAGGAACTGATTGAGTATCAACTGAGTACCAGCGCCAGCACTTTAGCGGGTAAACGTATTGCCTGACAAGCCTCTAAATAAAATCTAATACTTGCACAAAGCTTCAAATTCCTGTAGAATAAATTGGAATTAGACAACTCAGGAGGAACCCTTAATGAATCGCCAAACCACAGTGGCTTCGCGTGTAACCTATACCGGCATCGGCCTGCACTCCGGACGGGACGTCACTATCGCCCTGAATCCTGCCCCTGCCGGCAGCGGCATTGTGTTTGTCCGTACTGACCTTGCAGGCTTGCCGCGAGTATCAGCTCAAGCAACCAATGTAACGAATACCATGCGGGCTACGACCCTGGAGCAAGGAGCAGCCAAAGTTTTTACCGTTGAGCATCTATTGGCCGCCTTCTCTGCAATGGGGATTGACAATTGCCTGGTGGAGATATCCTCTGTTGAACCGCCGGTTGCTGACGGCAGTTCACTGCCTTTTCTTTTACTGATTGAGTCAGCAGGTATTGCCTCCCAGGCAGAACTACGCCAGCCACCGATCGTTATTGAAGAAGCCATAGCAGTGCGTTATCCTGATAAATTTATCACTATTTTGCCCTATGACGGATTCCGCATTACGTTTACCTCGATAAACCCGCATCCTTTGCTGGGCGTTCAGTTTGGCGACTACGAAATTACTCCTGAAGTTTTTGCCCGGGAATTGGCTCCGGCCCGTACCATCGGCTTTATGCATGAGGTCGAGGCGCTCAAAGCTCAAGGCTTAGCGCTGGGGGGAAGCCTGGAGAATGCAGTAGTATATGATGACAAGCACTGTCTAACGCCGCTCCGGTTTCCTGATGAGCTGGTCCGGCATAAAATTCTTGATGTAATTGGCGATTTAGCGTTGGCTGGCCGGATTAAGGGCCATGTCATCGCGGTAAAGTCTAGCCATGCACTTAATACTACGCTGGCAAAACACATTATTAAAACAACGGTCTAAGCAAGTATGTGATTGATATGAGGAGGCGCTTTCCACATGATTCTGACCGCAGCTGAGATTCAAGAGATCATTCCGCACCGTTACCCGATGCTGCTAGTTGATCGTATCGTTGAACTTGATCCAATGAAACGGGCGGTAGGTATAAAGAATGTAACAATTAATGAACATTTTTTTATGGGGCATTTCCCGGAGAGACCTGTTATGCCAGGAGTTCTCATTTTGGAGGCCATGGCTCAGGTTGGTGGTGTTGCCATGTTATATCCTGAAGAATACCGGGGCAAACTAGCTCTCTTTGGCAGTATGGACAGGGTTAAGTTTAGAAAACCTGTTACACCTGGTGATCAACTGTATATGGTGGCTGAAATCATCAAACTGCGTGGCTCGGCAGGCAAGCTATGGGCTGAGGCTTTTGTAGATGGCCAGGTTGTCGCTGAGGCTGAGTTTATGTTTGCGCTCTCATCCAGGTAACCCCGTAATACTGAGATAACTACTGATAATTGATTAATAAAACGCAGTAATGAATGTATTTGGGTAATTTAGGCGGAATATGCCGATATTTGACATGTCATATTTCGACTGTTCAGTCGGAATATATATAACAATAAACGACATACGATACCTGCTTGTATAGTTCTAATTTAGTGGGGAGTTGATTTTGATATGAAACCCGAATCGGTTGTAATACCGTTGCGTAAAATACATGAAACTGCTGTTGTCCACCCCAACGCACGTATCGGCAAAGATGTGGAAATCGGGCCATATGCTGTTATTGGCGAGCATGTCCTCATTGGCGATGGCTCGCAGATTGGCGCCCATGTAGTTATTGACGGCTGGACCAGTATTGGCCGTAACTGCGTGATCCACCCGAGTGCGTCGATCGGCGGTGAGCCGCAGGATCTAAAATTCCGTGGCGAAAAAAGCTACGTATTTATTGGTGATAATACGAAAATCCGCGAGTTTGCGACAATTAACCGCGCTACCGGCGAAGGTGAAGAAACCCGGGTTGGTTCAAACTGTCTCCTGATGGCTTACACTCATGTTGCTCACAATTGTGTTGTTGGCAATCATGTAGTAATGTCTAATGCGGCAACACTGGCAGGCCATGTTGTCGTGGAAGACCGCGCTGTAATCGGCGGTTTAGCCGGTGTCCACCAATTCGTAAAAATTGGCCGTAACGCAATGGTTGGCGGTGCCTCCAAAGTGGTACAGGACATTCCGCCGTTTGTTATCGTTGATGGGCATCCGGCCAAAGTGTGTGGTCTGAACAGTGTGGGTATCTCCCGTGCCGGCATGAGCGAAATTGCCCGCCGCAATCTAAAAAAGGCGTACAAGATTTTGTACCGTTCCGGTCTCAGTTTGGCCCAGGCTATTGCTGTCATGGAACAGGATCTTGAATCCTGTGAGGAAGTTGAGCATATGCTGCGGTTTCTCCGCAACGCTGAACGGGGAATCTGCCGTGGCCGCAAAGACCTTAACGATTAACGTATATGTAAGCGGTGCTCAGCAAAACCTATAGCAGGTGACACTTAATCATAGTATAGCGCAGGACGCGGCATGTCCGCGCCTGCTACATAAGGTGGGAACCAGTATGAATACCATAGGACTTATTGCCGGCGTTGGCCGGTTGCCGGTTGAATTTGCCCGTGCCGCTCGCGGCATGGGCTTTGCCGTGATCGCTATTGCCGTAGCGCCAGGTGTTGATAGCGAGTTAGCTCAGGTTTCTAATAAATACTATACGGTGGGTCTGGGCGAACTGGACAGGCTGCTTGCCCTTGTTAAACAAGAAGCTGTGCAAAAGATTACCATGCTGGGTAAGGTTACGAAAGAGCACCTGTTCAGCGGCGTGGCGCGGCCTGATGCCCGGATGCAGAAGCTGCTTGCCGGGCTTAATGACCTTAATGATGATACAGTGATGCTGGCCTTAGTGCGGGAGTTCGCCGGCGAAGGCATCGGTGTTCTTGATCAGACTGAGCTTATCAGGCAATTAATGCCGGCAGCAGGTGTACTTACTCAGCGCCAGCCAACCCCGGAAGAACAGGCTGATATGGAGTTTGGCCTGGCAATGGCCCGGCAGATTGGCGGCCTGGACATTGGACAAACCGTTGTTGTAAAAAACCGGGCAGTACTGGCTGTTGAGGCTATTGAAGGAACCGATGCCTGCATTCGCCGCGGCGGTCAGCTGGGGCGGGGCGGGGCCATTGTCGCCAAAGCCGCAAAACCTAATCAGGATATGCGTTTTGACGTTCCCAGTATAGGCCCTGATACCTTGCAGGCAATGATCGAAACAGGTGCAGTCGCCCTGGTTATCGAGGCCGGCAAGACATTGGTAGTAGATAAACAGCAAGTGATAGCGTGTGCAGATAATAACGGTATTACCATAGCAGCCATATAGATACGGCAGGAGGAAATCCATGAAGATTATGCTCTCAGTTGGCGAAGCATCTGGCGATTTGCATGGCGCCAGTGTGGCCAATGCCCTGAAACTTTTACAGCCGGATATTGAGCTTTTTGGGATGGGCGGTCAGGCAATGCAGGCCGCCGGGGTTAATGTTATGTATGACATTGCCGGCCTGGGAGTCATTGGGTTTGTTGAGGTGATAAAAAATCTGGGCAAACTGTTTGAGTTGAGAGATAACCTCGCAACGCTAATGGACCAGGAACAACCGGATGCACTTGTCATCATTGACTACCCGGACTTTAATATGAGGCTGGCCAAAATCGCTAAGGCCAAAGGCATTCCGGTAGTATCGTATATTAGTCCTTCCGCCTGGGCGTGGCGCCGGGGCCGGGCTAAAGATGTGGCTGGCATTGTAAATAAGGTGGCTGCCATTTTTCCCTTTGAAGCGGAGGTCTACCGGGAGGCGGGGGCTGATGTCACCTTTGTTGGTCATCCTCTGGTAGATATCGTACAACCGGTACTGACTAAAGAGGAAGCATACCGGTACTTTGCTGCCAGTTCTGACTGTCCGCTAGTGCTATTGATGCCTGGCAGCCGCCAGCAGGAAATTAGTGAGTTGCTGCCGGTTATGCTGGCGGCCTGTGAGCTAATTGTCGAAAAGCTGCCGGACTGCCAGTTTTATTTACCGGTTGCCTCGACAATTTCCCGGGAAATGCTGCAAAATATCATTGATAGCTATAAGGTGAATATTACCCTGACAAGCGAGTATCCCTATGATTTAATGGGCCTGGCCAATGCGGCCATTGCTGCATCAGGCACCGCGACCCTGGAAACGTCGTTAATGGGGGCGCCCACTGTTATTATCTACCGGTTAGCGGCCCTTACATATTTTTTCGGTAAATTTCTGGTTAAAATACCTAATATCGGTCTACCTAATATTGTTGCCGGGCGGAGGATTGTGCCGGAATTGCTGCAAGACGCGGTTAATCCCGGGGCAATAGCAGCAGAGACGATAAGGTTGATTGCCGATACAGCAGTCAGGCAACAGGTTTTGTCCGACCTGGCCGAAGTAAAAGTGAAACTTGGAGAAACCGGTGCAGTAAAAAGAGTCGCAGAGGTCATACTAGAAGTAGCCTCCCTATCAAACCGTGAGGTAATTAAATGAAACTCTACTTACGCCTGTTAAACTATATTAAACCATATATGCCCCGGTTTGTAGTGGCAATCATCTGCATTCTGGTGGCATCTGCCGCCAATCTGGTTATCCCCTGGATTATTCAGAATGTAATTGATGATGTGCTGGCAGCAAAAAATATGGCGATGCTTAATACAATTGCTATTGGCATTGTGGTAGTATTCTTGCTGCGCGGTTTTTTCTTTTTTGGACAGACCTACCTGATGTCCTATATTGGGCAAAAAGTGGTGATTGATATTCGTGAGGCGGTATACCGCCATTTACAACGCCTGTCCCTATCCTATTATGAGAAACGTCAGACCGGCAGTATTATGAGTTATATAACCAATGATGTGGCAGCCCTGCAAAACGCCCTTGTCGAAAGTGTCATTGAGGCTGTAACAGAATCGGCAGTACTCATTGGTTCCATGGGGGCCATGTTCTATATCCACTGGAAATTATCCCTGCTGACCTTTATTACATTGCCGCTGGTGGCCCAGGCCATCAATATTTTTGGTAAACGGCTACGAAGCGCCAGTCGGGTTATGCAGGAGCGGGCTGCCGATATCACCTCAATTTTGCAGGAGACTATCTCGTCGGTACGGGTCATCAAGTCTTTTGTCCGCGAAGATTATGAAATCAGTCGTTTTAGCCGGCAAAACTACTCCAATTTCCGCGCTCAGATGAAAACCGCCCAGCTTGGTGCCACACTAACACCAATTGTTGAGTTTCTGGGTGCCATCGGTGTTACCATTATTATCTGGTATGGCGGCCGCGAGGTCATTAATGGCCACCTGACGTCAGGTGCGCTAATTGCTTTTTTGATTTATGCTGTAAATATTACTAACCCCATCAAACGTCTAAGCCGGGTTTATGGGAATATCCAACGGGCCCTGGCTGCAGCACAACGGGTGTTTGACGTGTTGGACACTGAGCCTGAGATTCAGGATTTGCCAGGGGCCACGGCTTTGCCGTCCATTACCGGACGGGTAGCCTTTGAACACGTAACCTTCTCCTATAAACCCGGTGAAGTAGCGCTTGCTGATATATCGTTAGTGGCCGAACCAGGGCAAATGATTGCTATTGTTGGGCCGAGCGGCGCTGGTAAAACGACCATTGCCAATCTTATTCCCCGTTTTTACAGTCCCGAAGGTGGTCTTATAACAATTGATGGCTATGATATCAAGACAATTACCCTGAAGTCGTTACGCGAGCAAATTGGCATAGTACCACAGGAAACGGTCCTGTTCAACGGCACAGTTTATGATAATATCCTGTATGGCGATCTTGATGCCAGCAGAGAAGAAGTCATCGCGGCGGCGAAAGCCGCAAACGCGCATGAATTTATTATGGCGATGCCTGAGCAGTATAATACCCATATCGGTGAACGAGGTTCCAAGCTGTCAGGCGGTCAACGCCAGCGGGTCTCCATTGCCAGAGCCATTCTCAAAGACCCGCGGGTACTAATTTTAGACGAAGCGACCTCCGCCCTGGATGCTGAGAGCGAAAAACTGGTGCAGGGGGCACTGGATAAGCTGATGGTTGGCCGTACCTCCTTTGTAATTGCCCATCGCCTGTCAACAGTACAACGTGCCGACACCATCCTTGTCATGGAAAAAGGACGCATCATCGAACGTGGTTCCCATTCTGAGTTAGTTGCCGCCGGCGGACTGTATCGCAAGCTATATCAGGTCCAGTTTGCCGACAAATAATAGCGTTCTTGACCAACGTTGTGGAATTCCAATAAAGAGGTAGCGACATGTATTTTATTTACAACATACTGGCGGTACTATTGGTAATCCTGGCATTACCGGTGTTTGCCGTAAGGAGTATTCATGAAAAAGGCTTTGCCGAACGCCTGAAACAAAGCCTCGGCTGGTTGCCTGAAGCGACAATGCTGCAACTGGCTGGTAAGGATGTTATCTGGCTGCATGCGGCCTCAGTTGGCGAGATTGTGGCTGCCAGTCCGATTGTTAAGGAGATTCGCCATGAGCTGCCGGGGATACCGATCCTGGTATCAGTAGTTACGGCGGCTGGCCATGCTATGGCTAAACGGATCATTCCTGAGGCTGACGGTATCATTTTTTTCCCCCTGGATCTGCCCTTTCTTAGCCGTGCGGTGATTACCAAGATTCGTCCACGGGTATTTTTACTTGTTGAAACCGAGTTGTGGCCTAATTTTCTGAAAGCAGCCAGGGATTTAAACATCCCTGTCATGATGGTTAATGGCCGCATTAGCGAAAAAAGTCTGGGCCGTTACTGCTATTTCCGAAGCGTCCTAAAAGACATGCTTAATACGATTGTGAAATTCTGTATGCAATCTACCATTGATGCCCAGTATATTACCCGGCTAGGTGCTGATGTTGAGCGGGTAGTAGTAACAGGCAACACTAAATTTGACCAGAGTTACACCAAGCTGGATGCCGCAGAAAAAGCCGCATTATATCAGGCCGTGGGTTTAAGAAACCCTGGGTCAGTCATTGTGGCCGGCAGCACCCACAAAGGGGAAGAAGAGCTGCTGTTTGCTGCTTTTAATCAGATTGTTGCCGAATTTCCGGATACGCAGTTTATCGTTGCCCCCCGTGATATTTTACGGGCAGGTGAAATCGCTGAGCTTGCGTCCAGGTATAAGTTTACATCTGTCCGGCGGACAAAGCTGGCAGAAGGCGAAAGTTTAGATTTAACAAATATAAATATGATTATTATCGACACCATTGGGGAATTGGGGAAGATCTACGGTGTCGCTGATATAGTTTACATTGGTGGCAGCCTTGTTCCTCGCGGCGGGCATAATATTCTTGAGCCGGCCGCCCATGGCAAGCCGATCCTGATCGGACCGCATATGTTCAATTTTAAAGATACCTATGCCCTGCTGTCCGAACGGGGTGCATGCGTTACCGTCAAAGACAGCGCCAGTGTGGCCGAGACAATACTCGGTCTACTAAAAAATCCGGCAGAGGCCCGGCGAATGGGCAACGAGGCATTGACCATTATCAAGGAAAACCAGGGGGCTTCCCGTAAAAGCGCAGTACATTTGAAAGAAGTCTTACAAACCTACGGTTTATTGAAAACTAACTAACAATAGGCGAAAAGGCGGAACACCATATGATGCATCAGCGTGAAGCGCTACAAGTATATCTTTATAAACTAGTGCACGGCGAAAAACATGGTATTTTGGCAGCCGTGCTTCTTGGCGTGCTCCGCGCCATGTCGCTCATTTATGGCCTTGGAGTCGCAATTAAACTAGGCATGTACCAGGCAGGAATTTTAACCTGCAACAAACTGCCTTGCAAGGTAATCAGTCTGGGCAATATCACGGTAGGCGGCACCGGTAAAACCCCGACAGCACAACGCCTGGCGGCAATCATCCAGGATATGGGTTATAAGGTTGCTATCCTCAACCGGGGTTACCGCTCAGGCTGGAAAGGCGAGGTTGGGGTAGTATCTGACGGCAGTAAAATCTATATGACTGTGACCGAGGCTGGTGATGAAGCTTATCTGCTGGCCAAAAGCCTGCCAGGGGTGCCGGTAATTATCGGACGAAACCGGTATGTTACCGGCAGCTATGCGGTCAATAACCTTAATGCTGAGGTAATTATTATGGATGATGCCTATCAGCACTGGCAACTGCAGCGTGATCTGGATATTGTGCTGATCGACAGCCTGAATGTTTTCGGCAACAACTTTCTGCTGCCGCGCGGCACACTGCGCGAGCCGCTTAAAAACCTGAACAGGGCGCACGCCTTTCTCTTAACAAAGGTTGATCAGGCGGCAAACAATGCCCGGGAGACCATCAAAGAAACGCTAGCCCGCTACAATGATCAGGCTCTGGTTGTGGAAAGTACCCATACACCACGGTGTTTTATTGAAATTGAAGAATGGTACAAAGGGGTACGGCCGGAAACAGTACCGCTGGACAGTATTAAAGGTCACTCTGTTTTGCCATTTTCCGCGATTGGCAACCCATCTTCTTTTGAAAAGACTATTACTGATCTGGGCGGCACCATCGTTGGCGCTGTACAATTTCCGGACCATCATGACTATACCATGGCTGAGATGCAGGTAATTATGCAAAAGGCAGTTGATAATAGTGCCAGAGCCCTGATTACTACCGATAAAGACGCCGTCAAAATTCCGCCGGAGTTTATCCATTCCGAGCGGCCACTGCCGGTTTATGTATTGTCAATAGAGGTCAGATTTCATGATGGTTATGCCGAACTCATGGAACTGATCAAAAAGGTTACCAAACTTGGTTCCTAACTGGGGGTATTTATGATGAAATTTCTCTGCGTAATCCCGGCCCGCTACTCGTCAACACGGCTGCCAGGTAAACCTTTGGCAATGATTGCCGGTAAACCTATGATTCAACGTGTTTATGAACGGGCCAAGCTGGCGAAACGGCCGGAGACGGTACTGGTGGCAACCGACCATGAGCTAGTCTATGATGCGATCAAAGAGTTTGGCGGTGAGGTACTAATGACTTCACCTGATCACCCGACTGGGACTGACCGCCTGGCTGAAGTAGCTGAACAATATCCTGACATTGATATAATCATCAATGTCCAGGGTGATGAACCACTCATCGAGCCGGAAGTTATTGATCTCTTAGCCAGTGCATTTGATAATAGCCCGGAACTTAACATGGCAACCCTTATGACCGAGATGGCCAAAGACGAATATAACCTGCCCAGCGCGGTCAAGGTTGTCGTAAGTCTGGATGGCTATGCGCTCTATTTCTCTCGGTCTCTGATACCCTTTCCCCGTAATAACAAACTACCTGGCGGCCCGTTGCCAGTCTATAAACATATCGGTATTTACGCCTACCGGCGTGATTTTCTCCTCAACTATGCCGCCTTGCAGCCGACACCACTTGAACTAACCGAGTCACTGGAACAGCTGAGAGCGCTTGAGCATGGCTTCAAGATTAAAGTACTTAAGACTGATTTTAAATCAATCGGTGTTGATACCCCGGAAGAACTGGAGAAGGTCAATGCCTATTTCAAGAAATACCAACTTTAAAGGAGGCCGATTCTATGCAAACAGTACAGATTCAGAATATCACCGTAGGTGCACAAAACCCAATTACCCTGATTGCCGGACCTTGTGTTATTGAAGAGCCTGAACGCACCCTGAAGATTGGCCGGGCTATTAAAGAAATTGCTGATCGACTGAATATCCCCTATATTTTTAAAGCATCATACGATAAAGCGAACCGTTCATCCTATAACTCTTTCCGCGGACCTGGCTTAAAGGAAGGCTTAAGTATTCTGGCTCATATCAAGAAAGAGCTGGGAGTGCCGGTAGTCAGTGACATCCATTGCGTGACCCAAATCGACGCAGCCGCTGAGGTGCTGGATATTCTGCAGATTCCCGCTTTTCTCTGCCGGCAGACTGATCTTGTCTATCAGGCAGCCCGCACAGGCCGGGTTATCAATGTGAAAAAAGGCCAATTTTTAGCCCCGCTTGATATGAAAAATGTCATCACCAAGATTGAAGAAGCCGGCAATCACAAGATCCTGCTGACTGAACGCGGGGCAACTTTTGGTTATAATAATCTGGTGGTAGATTTCCGGGCCCTGCCGATTATGCGGTCATTGGGATATCCGGTGGTATTTGATGCCACCCATAGTGTCCAATTACCCGGAGGAGCCGGTACCAGTTCCAGCGGTCAGCGTGAGTTTGTACCTTATCTGACAAGATCAGCCGTCGCTGCCGGCATTGATATGCTGTTTATGGAGGTCCATGACAATCCACCTGAAGGCAAGTCTGATGCCTGTAATATGCTGTATGTAGACAAGCTGGAAGAGCTGTTGAAAGATGTTCTGGCAATCGACAGTGTTGCCAGAAAACATAAATAAATGATAACCTTCAAGGGGGGAGTTTCTATGCCGATTGAACAAGCAAAGGCCTGTTTAGAACTTGAGGCTGACGCGATCCGCGCGCTGATTCCGCGCATCAATGATCAGTTTGTTATTGCGATGAACATGATTCTTCAGTGCTCAGGCCGGGTAGTTGTTACCGGTATGGGGAAATCAGGGCTTATCGGCAAAAAAATAGCAGCAACTTTGGCCAGCACCGGTACGCCGGCCTTTTTTCTTCATCCGGCAGAGGGTATTCACGGTGATCTGGGTATGGTTACTGCAACCGATATCATCTTAGCCATCTCTAACAGTGGTGAGACAACAGAGCTTATCAGTATCTTGCCGGCAATCAAACGGATTGGCGCCGCTATTATTGCCATGACCGGTCGCGAGCAATGCACCCTTGTGCAAAATGCTGATGCTTTTCTTAATGTTGCTGTGGAAAAAGAGGCTTGCCCGCTGGGACTGGCGCCTACGGCCAGCACCACCGCAGCACTGGCCATGGGGGATGCCCTGGCAGTGGCGCTGCTGTCGGCCCGGAATTTTACGCCTGAAGACTTTGCCTTATATCATCCGGGTGGGGCACTTGGCCGTAAGCTGCTGCTAACTGTGGAAAATGTGATGCGCGGCGGCACAGATCTGCCGGTGATAACGCCGGACAAAACAGTAAAAGAAGCCTTATTTGCCATTACTGCTAAAGGCCTGGGGGCTGTGCTGGTCGTCGAGTCACTGGGCAGCATGCAATTGCTGGGGCTGCTAACTGACGGCGATATCCGCCGCAGTCTGGAAAACGGTCACGAATTCCTGGATAAGCCGGTAGGAGAGCTTATGACCAAAAAGCCACGTACGATTGCTAAAGATAAGCTTGCCGGCCATGCCTTAAATATCATGGAAAAGAATCAGCCTCGTCCCATTACCCTGCTCCCAGTAGTTGACAGTCAATTTCGGGCGATTGGTATTATTCACCTTACTGACTTATTGCGTCAAGGAGTGGTATAATGGATAGTGACTCATGTGCAAAAAAAATCAAACTCATCATCTTTGATGTTGATGGTGTTTTGACCGGTGGTCATATCATCTTTGGTACAGAGGGCGAAGCCGTCAAGGAATTCTATGCCCAGGACGGCCTTGGCATATCGTTGGCACACAAGGCCGGGCTTAAAACTGCCATCATTACCGGACGCGAGAGTGAAATGGTGCGCCGGCGTGGCGCCGAACTCAAAATCGGGGATGTGTATCAGGGAGCCATGGACAAGGTGACTGCCCTGCAGGAGCTTGTGACCAAACATGCGCTGACCTTAGAGCAAATAGCCTATGTCGGCGATGATATTAACGACCTGCCTGTCATGATTCAGATTGGCCTGCCCTGTGCAGTTGCCAATGCTGTGCTTGAGGTCAAAGCAATCGCCAAATACGTAGCCGGACGGCAAGGCGGTAACGGAGCTGTGCGTGAGGTCATTGAGCATATCCTGAAAGCTCAGGGCCTCTGGGAAGGTCTGATCGCAGACTATATGAAGCCAGAACGATTTACTATAAACCAATGACGTAATTCAACTAGTAGGGGAGGCCGGGGATATGGCACATTGGCAATATCATATTTTGAAAGCAGCCAGCCGCCTGGTCTGCCTGCTGCCGCATTCACTCATACTTTCTGCCGGCAAGCTGTTTGGCCGCCTCTATTACCGGTTTGCCGGCAAGCAGCGCCGACGTGCCCTAAAGCAGATTACAGAGCGCCTTAGCCTGACACATTCTGAGGCTGAGGCCATTATCAGAAGCTCGTTTCTCAAACTGGGGCAGACTTTTCTGGAAGTCCTCCAGATGCCGGCCTTAAATAATGAAAATATTACAGAGCGCGTTACTTTTGAAAACCGCCACTACCTTGATGAGGCTTTAGCACAGCAAAAAGGGGTTGTGTTTCTGACAGGCCATCTTGGCAACTGGGAATGGTTCGGTGCAGCGCTGGCCCTGTCGGGTTTTCCCGTGGCTGACATCATAAAACGCCAGCCCAACGCCCAGCATACCCGTATTCTTAATGAACACAGGCAGATGTTTGGGATTGAGATATTTGCTAGCGGCACCAGTGAGATCATCGGGGCCGCCAAGGCATTAAAAAAAGGCAAGCTATTGGCATTTTTCGCCGATCAGGATGCCGGATATGAAGGCGTATTTGTTGATTTCTTAGGCAAACCGGCCGCAACTTATCTGGGTCCTGCTGTTTTTGCCCGCAAGTTTAAGGCCCCTGTGGTCCCTGGCTTTATTGTCCGGAACCCTGACGGTACTCACCGGATTCTGCTGCAGCCGCCTATTTACTTTGAAGATACCGGCAACCCGGATGCCGACTTATATAACCTGACTGAACGCATGACCAGAATCATTGAAACAGCGGTCAAAACATACCCTGATGAATGGTTGTGGTTTAAAAAGCGCTGGAATACTGAGGTGAAGTCTTCTTGATAAAAAAGAACTATTTGGGTATTGCCTGTGTCGTACTCATTCTGGCTGGAGGACTCTATTATCTCTTCGGGGGGGAGCCTGGCAGAGATTCAGCAACCGATCCCCAGGCAGCTCCCACTCAGGCTGCTACTAATCTAACCTTTGCCGGCAGCTCCATTATTGAGGAGCAGGATGGAAAGCGACTATGGGAACTAAGTGCTGATACCATTGAGGCTGAACCGACTGGAAAAGTAGTTTATCTAAATAACCTAAAAGGCGTGTTTTATCAGGAGAACGGCGATAAAATGGAGATCATTGCCAAGCGGGCCGTCCTTGATGCCAAAACCCATGACATTTCGATGCAGGGTGACATTAAGGCTACTGCTAGTGATGGAGCAGTATTTACTGCCCCGGAAGCCCGTTGGTCCGGGGAACCCAAGAACTTTACCGGCACCGGCGGTGTTACACTGATCCGCAACGGTACCATTATTACCGGTGATAATATCCTGACAGATGCCAATATGGAAAAAGTCAAAGTGTACGGTAGGGCCCGGGTAATCACAGGAGGGAAGACTGAATGAAAAAGTTAAGATTTATTTCATCACCGGCTGTACTTGCCCTGGCAATGGCATTTACGTTAAACGCAGGCAGCCTGGTTGCCCTGGCAGCACCGCAGAGTGCAGCCAAAACCCCTGTTGAGATTGCGGCTGAATCCATTGAGTACGACTCAGCCAGCGGCATTATGCTTGCAACCGGCGGTGTTCGTATTACTCAAGGCCAATCGGTAATGACCGGCGGGCAAGCCGAGTACAATACCAAAAGCCAGGAGGGGCATCTCACCGGTGGTATAAGCGCCGTTAACCAGGACGCCACCCTGACTGCTGCCGAGGTAAAGACCTATAAAAATAACACCCATCTGATTGCCTTTGGGGACGCAGTCCTGACAAAGGGGGAGCAGCGGCTTACAGGCCCCAGGATCGAGTATTTCTCTGAGACTCAGTATGCACTAGTACCTGAGAACGGCAGGATCGAGATGCCGGACGGGACCATGACTGCTGACAAAATTGAAGCCTTTATCCCCGAGAACAGTGCAACCGGTACCGGTTCGGTTCATATTGTCAGTCCGGCGCGTAAGCTTGATGCAACCGCCAATACCGCAACTTACTATGGTGAGCCCAAAGGCCAGAGTAAAGTAATTTTAAGCGGTAATGCCCGTGCCCTTCAGGATGGCAATGTTCTGACAGGGGAAACGCTGACCCTGCGTCTTGACGAAAAAGCGATGGATGCCCAGGGGCGTACCAAACTGATCATAACCCCACAGCAATAAGACGTTAGGGGTAGTTAAACTCTTAATAGTAGCGAGGATGTTGCGATAATGTATATCGAAACCCGCGATCTGGTAAAAACCTTTAAAACCCGTCATGTAGTCAATGGAGTCAGTCTGCGGGTCGATCAGGGACAAATCGTTGGCCTCCTTGGGGCCAACGGCGCCGGTAAGACAACCACGTTTTATATGATTGTCGGCCTGGAGCGTCCCAGCAGCGGCCAGATTTTTATTAACGACGAAGAGATAACCCATATGCCGATGTACCAGCGTTCCCGTTATGGCATCGGCTATCTGCCGCAGGAGGCCTCCATTTTTCGCAAGCTTACCGTGGAGGATAACCTGATGGCCATCCTGGAAACCACTAAACTTACTAGGGATGAAGCGACTGCTAAGATGGAAAGCCTGCTGGAAGAATTTCATGTAACCCATGTTCGCAAACGACAGGGCTCGGAACTGTCGGGTGGTGAACGCCGCCGTGTGGAGATTGCCCGGGCGCTGGCCACAGATCCTGCTTTTATTCTGCTGGATGAACCGTTTGCCGGTGTTGATCCGATTGCTGTATCTGATATTCAGGCCATTATCAGCTATCTGAAAGAACGCGGCATCGGGGTGCTCATCACCGACCATAATGTCCGGGAGACACTCAGTATTGTTGATAAAGCCTATATTCTTAACGAAGGGCAAATCCTGATCGACGGTGACAGTGAGACCATTGCCAATAGTGAGGTCGCGAAAAAATATTACCTCGGTCACAACTTCAGCCTGTAAGGAGAATTTCATGCGTATACTTGACAAATACATTCTAAAAGAGCTGTTGGGGCCATTCTTTTTCGGCATAGCCGCATTTTCCAGTGTTTTTATCGGCACCAGCACACTGTTTAGAATTGCTCAATATGTAACAAAATATGGCGCATCGATCCTTACGGTAACTAAGCTGTTTTTCTACAGCCTGCCGGGGATTATCGTCTTAACCTTTCCCATGTCCATGCTGTTGGCGGCACTACTGGCTTTTGGCCGGTTGTCAGGTTCCAGTGAAATCACGGCCATGCGATCAGGGGGACTCAGCTTTTACCGGCTGGCCGTGCCGGTCATGATTACAGCATTAGTAGTCAGTTGTGCTGCTATTGTCCTTAACGAAGAAGTGGTGCCGGCAGCCAATGCCGGCTATAGTAACATTGTGCGCTATGAGATTGAAAAAAATACCCGGACTAAATCACAAGAGCACATTGTCGTTAAAGATGTTAATAAGGCAGGCCAGATTGAACGGTTAACCTATGCACAAAACTATATGTCAGATACCAACACCCTGAGCAAAGTCTCTGTTCAGGAATTTGAGGCCGGCCGGCTGGTCAGGTTAGAGAATGCCGAGAGTGCAGTGTGGGCCGCTGACCGCTGGATTATGTATAATGGCACAATCACTGATCTTTCAACAGAGGGCCGGGTAACACGAACCCTTAAATTTACCGAGCAGGTAATGCCGATTACTAAAAATCCCACTGATATCTCGCGGGAACAAAAGAAGCCTGATGAGATGTCGATGACAGAACTCAAGCAGTATATTGCTGTTTTGAAAAAGGAATATGCGAAAACAAGCAACTATGAAGTCGAGCTGTACCAGCGGATCGCTATTCCGATGGCCAGTTTTGTCTTTGCCATGATTGGTACTCCCCTGGGGTTGTCTCCAAACAGGTCAAGCTCATCAATTGGCCTGGGCCTGAGTATTATCATTATCTTCATGTATTATGCTGTTCTGACAGTATGCACTGCCTTAGGACAGGGCGGAGCGATTCCGCCGCTGCTTGCTGCCTGGATACCGAACATCATCGGTACCCTGGCAGGCATATATTTGATCTATAAAGCATCGCGATAGCTATAGTCTCATTTGCCGGAGAGAGGAGGGATAGCCATGTACGGTGTAGTGCTCATTGCCATAATAGCTGTTATGGGCGGCGCCATCGCGTATATTGGTGATAAATTAGGTACCAAAGTAGGAAAAAAGAAACTCAGTATCTTTGGCCTCAGACCCAAGCATACCTCGATCATTGTGACCATAGTTACAGGTATTCTCATTTCGGCGATTACACTAGGTTTTATGACTGCTGTATCCTGGGACGTCCGTACCGCGCTGTTTGGCATGGAAGAGCTTAAGGCTGAACTGGTATCCCTAAACAGTGAAGTAGATTCCAAATCAAGTGAGCTTGAGCACAGCCGCGCCGCCCTTGAAACCAAAACAGCCGAGTATGTGGCCATTACTGCTAAGGTTAAGGATAATGCCGAACGCCTGGCGCAGAGTATAGCAGAACTTGATGAGGTCACTGCCGAGCGTGACAAGGCCGCTGCTGCGTTAAGCCGTCTGCAGTCCGATTATTCGCTGGCGCAGAAGGACTTGACCAAATACCAGAAAGATATTAAGAACCTGCAGGCAACTAAAACAGAACTGGACAGCCGTATTGCCGGTCTGAACACCAAGATGAACGAGTTAACCACAGTTAAGACTGCGCTTCAGAGCGACGTTGACCGCCTGAACGACCTGACTGTCAGTCTGAAAAACGGTCTCCAGAATGTCCGTGAAGGCACCGTCGTATTCAGGACCGGGGAAGTACTGTCCACCTCGGTTGTGGAGGGTGGCAAGTCACCAGAGGACACCGCCAACTCCCTGGGGGCGGTAGTATACAAGACCAACGTTCAAATTCTCAATAAACTTGATGTAGCCGATAAGAAGCTTGAAATATTATGGATTGCCCGCTCCGAGTTTGACCAGGCAGCAGCGTTAATTTCCGGAACCAACCAACCAGTCATTGTCCGTATCTCCACTGTGGGCAACACCGTCTATGGTGAACCGGTAATCGGTCGCCTGGAGCTGTACCCCAACCACCTTGTTTATAATAAAGGCGAGGTAGTATACCGAGAGGTTGTTACCGCTCCCGGCAATGCCCAGCAGGCCGAGGAAACCGTCATGCTTTTCCTGCAGCAGGTTAATGCAGCTGCTGTTACCCAGGGCATCCTGCCTGACCCCATCCAGGGCACAGTAGGCAGCATGAGCGGCTCTCAGCTATTTGAGGTTGTTAACAGAGTCAAACGCTACAATGGCAAGATAGAGCTTGTTGCTGAGGCCAAAGCCGACACCTATACGGCCGGCCCGCTGCAAATCGAGATTCGCATTAAAAGTGTCTTTTGATAATTGACAGAATATACCGGTCAGGAATCCTGCCTATCAAGCAGGATTCCTTCTTTTTTTGCAGAATATAGTCTAACATGAAGTTTAGTTATGTAAAGTGCATAACTAACTCAAGATGCAGTTGTTGTATCTAATAAATGCTTATATAACAAGATTTTTACCAAAAACTACATCTTGTTATAAAAGAGGATTCCTTGCAACTGTGTCGAAATTATGTTAACATAAACCTGCGGAATGCGGCAGGTGCATATCGAGAATAAGCCCTGCGGAGAGGAAGGAAAGATTGAGGAAACGTGGATACTCATTCGAAACCATCCCCCCTGAACGGGTAGACCTCCTGATATGTCGGTGGCGACACCCGCGAATGTAAAATATATATTTCAAGGGGGATATCTCGAATGAACAAGAAACTTCTTAAAGTAGCAGTTACCACTGCTCTTACTGTAGCATTTGCCGTACCGGCTTTTGCTAATCCGTTTTCCGATGTGCCTGCAAAACACTGGGCCTATGACGCTGTTGGCAAGCTTGCTCAAGCCGGTGTGATTACAGGCTACGGCGATGGCACCTTTAAAGGTGACAAAACTGTTTCCCGTTACGAAATGGCTTCCATGATTGCTACTGCCATGCAAAAAAACCTGAACAATGATCAAAAAGAAATTGTTGATCAACTGTCCAAAGAATTCGCTGCTGAGTTGACTGAAATGGGCGTAAAAGTAGAAGCCCTTGACCAAAAAGTGGACAAAATGGTTAAAATCTCTGGTGATGCCCGTGTTCGTTATGGCAACGCCGACAGCTTTGACAACACTGACTTCCGTGCTCGTGTAAGCTTTGACGGCAAAATCAACAACAACCTGAAATTCAATGCCCGTATGACTAGCGGCAACCTGAACTATGATAACGACTTCTCCGGCGATAACCAAAGCAGTGTTAAACTTGACACTGCCAACGTAACCTTCGATGCTCTTGGCCTGACTAACACCATTGGCCGTCAAGACCTCGTACTTGGCAATGGCTTCCTGCATGACTCGGCTATGACTGGTCTTGCTTCTCAAGCAGGCAACCTGAAAGTGTATGCTGGTAACCTGAAAGACACTACTAAAATCTATGGTGCTGAATATGGCATGAATTTTGGTGCTGCTAATATCACTGCCGATTATGCTAACTATGATGATGGCACAAATAACGAAACCGATGTATATGGTGCCAATGTTGGAATTAAATTGACTAACAGCGTAACTGCCCTTGGCGAATTCTACAATTTCGATAATGGATCAGTAGATGCCAATGCAGCTGCTTATGGTCTTAAATTCAACAAACTTGGTTTGACTGCCCTGTATCGTGATGTAGAAGCCGGTGCTAACTCGCCGTTCTCCAACATCCAAAATGATATCCAGAACTTCAAGAGTGAAACCGATGGCTACAAAGGTCTTGAAGTACGCTATGACCGCGCACTCGCTAAAAACACTACTCTGAACCTCAAATACCAAGACTTTGAAAACCAAAACGGTATTGAACTTGACGGCGGCGCTCGTACTCAAGCTGCTATCAACGTTAAATTCTAATAAGCATTCCGCAATAAAAGGACGCCCTCGTGGCGTCCTTTTTATTTTATCTGCATGTAAGAGCAAGATGTGCTATCATTAAGAGGAAACATGTACAAGGTTAAAGCATATAGTTATGGAGGGGATGTTTATGTCTGCAGATCTCGTCTTAGCAATCGACCCGGGCCGGGAAAAGTGCGGTATTGCCGTTGTACATAAAGAACAAGGCCTCATCTATAAAACCATTATAACTACTGCTGAACTGTTTACTATAGTAAATAACCTTGCTGCAGCCTATAACCTAACAACAGTAATCATTGGCGACGGGACGACTACGCATACTGCTCAAACAGCCCTTGCAACAATTACGGTGAACGGTCAGGGACTCAAGGTAATCCCTGTTAATGAGTATCGCTCCACAGATGAAGCCCGGCTATTGTACTGGGTCAACAATCCGCCCCGGGGCCTGAAGCGACTGATTCCAACCAGTATGCAGGTGCCGCCGGTACCGGTGGATGACTTTGTTGCGGTAATATTGGCTGAGCGTTATTTCAAAGGATTATAACATTATTGTTGTATAC
>NZ_DATMXX010000065.1:0-54370 GCF_035561255.1 Sporomusa sp.
CTTCTGTTGAATGTCATGCAAAATCCTAGACCCTTTGCTAAACAATTACCAGAAATACTTGCCAAGCATTACATCATGGCTTGCTAAACATAATAATCTAGTCCTATAATATTCTAACAACCCTGGAAAACAATGCTAAGATACGCGAGGTAACCGCCATGAGCAATCATCCTGATTTTCCCCAAGAGCAGCAGCATTTAGCTGAAACCATCCAATCTATGAAACAAATTATCAGAGATTTAGAAAACGATATGGAAGATCGTGTTCATAAGATCAGTCAGTCCCGTTCCAAGAAAGATGAAGTAAGCGCTTATGTCCACTCACTGATGAAAAGTGACCATGCCCTTAAAGCATCTGACATTGCAAGAGCCCTTGACAGCCCTTATTTTGGCCGCGTTGATTTTCGTGAAGATGGCGCCGAAGAATTTGAACACTATTATATTGGCCGGACCAAAGTCGCCAAACTGGATATTGAAACCGTTAAGGATATCCTGGTGTTTGATTGGCGGGATCCGGTATCGACAATTTTCTATGAATGCCAGGACGGACGCGCCAGTTATGAGGTGTTAGATCGCTATACCTACACAGGCGATGTCAATCTTAAGCGTCAATATAAGATCGAAGACAGCCAGCTTATCTCGATGTCCGAGGACAATATCCTGAGCAAGCTGATGAACCGCCAGCAGGAGTCGCTAATTGCCGATCCTTTTCTTTTGGAGCGCCTGTTAAAGGGTGCCGGTGACCGCCTTAAGGATATTGTTACCTCCATCCGCTCAGAACAAAACCAGATTATCCGCGAACCAATCAACCAGGTTACTATCATCCAGGGGGTAGCCGGGTCAGGCAAAAGCACCATCGGCCTGCACCGCTTATCCTACCTCTTATACAATGAAAAGCTTAACCCGGAGAAACTTGTCATTATTGCCCCCAACAAAATCTTCCTGGACTATATCTCTGACCTGCTGCCTGAGATTGATGCCCAGGACGTTAAGCAAACGACTTTCACTGATTTAGCTGCAGCAATTATGCAGTTTGAGCCGGTTATCAGCCCTGCGGCTGCTGATTCTGAACCACTGGCCACAGTGGCCAGATGGAAAGGAACGCCCGAGTTTATTAAGGTCATGGAGGTCTTCTTAGACAAACGACTGGAAAAATTCTGTCTAAAACTCAAAGACATAAACCTATTTGATAACCTGCTTGTCATCAGCCGGGAACAGCAGCTGGAGAAAGTTGTCGAAGGCGCCGGCATCCCTTATAACGAGCGACTGCGTTCACTGCAGAAATATATCAGCTTCCGGGTAAGAAACTTTGTCGAGGTTTATGAAGCAAGATATAAACGGGGTGAAGCAAGGGCAGATGAGAAAACGGCAGCCCGTTATACTGCCGAAGGCAATGAATTTATTGAACGGCATGCTGCCAAATGGCCGTTTCTTGAGCTATTAACCGGCTATGCAGAGCTAATCCAGGATAAACAGGCCTGGCGCAAAGTAAAACCCCATGGTGTCGATATCGATGTACTTGCCACCCATACCCAGGCAATTCTTGAAACAGGTCAGATTGAACGGGATGACCTGGCAGGGTTGTGTTACCTCAAACTGCTTGTAGACGGCCTCACCCATGTCGGCAAGTTTGACCATATTGCCGTTGATGAAGGCCAGGATATCAATCTCCTGGAGTATATCGTACTCTCCCGCCTGTCCCGCAACACATCCTTTACCATAATGGGCGACATGTCGCAGGCCATTCATACCGACCGGGGACTTACAAGCTGGCAGGCGCTCCTTAAAGAGGTATTTGATGAAGCCAAATGCCGTTACTATGAGGTCAACTTCAGTTACCGCTCAGCCAAAGAAATTGTTGATTTATTCAACAAAGTCATCCCCTCCGGCCGGTCGAAAGCCATCCCAGTATACGAGATTGGCCGGCAGCCGGTCATCGAGCAAGCCCCCTCAGCGCTGGCGGCACTCAACCGCACCATCGCGACAATTGAGGAATTTCAGCAGCTAGGTTGTAAATCCATCGGCATACTTACTAAAACAGAGGATGACAGCCTGAAATTATATGAAGGCCTGCAGTCTGCCGCGCCCCATCTTACCAACCTCAATCTGATTACAGGCAGCGTACTGAGCTACCATGGCGGCATTACGGTAGCCCCGATCATCCTGGCTAAAGGTCTTGAATTTGACGGTGTTATTATCTGGAATGCCTCAGAGCATAAGTTCACCGGCGATTTTCATGACGCCAAGCTGCTATATGTGGCTTTATCCCGGGCAATGTATTATCTGCACATCCTGCACCAGGGGAAGCTTACCCCGTTGCTTAAATAGCCCCTTGGCTGACTCAAGAGAACCGTCCCCGTGAGTCAAAAACACCAGCCCATCCGTTACTGCGGATGGGCTGGTGTTTTATGGCAGGGAGGATAGACTGTTACTAATATATGCTTTCATTGTTTCCTTGATTACAACACAATCCCCGGTATCAGGCAGAGCGGCCAGCTGCCGCTCCAGATGGCCTTCCGCAACCAGCTTTGCCAGTGTCCAGTCAAAGTAGATATCGTAAAACCAGCTCAGCCTGATCAGCCGTTTGTCAGCCATTGTTTTAACATCAGTATAGGATAACACCCCGCCGGTCTTTAACTGACTGATCAGTTTGGGGGAATAGTCATGATTGGCCTGGATTGGCGGCAGAATCCTAAAGATATCCAGCTTATCGGCATCGCGGATGATCTTGGCAAACAGCTCATGCTGCGGGCCGGCAGGCGGAATCAGCATTTTATTATGATTGGTAATGGCAAAGCGAATCATCCCCAGTTCGTCGTCAGTAAATCCCGCCAGCATACCGCTGTGCGCAAATTCCTCAGCCCCGGCATCGCCATGATCAAAGGACTCGGCATCAACAAAAGTGCGGTATTCAGTAACCTGGCGGAAACGGGAAAGGTCATGGACCAGGCCGATAACCTCGGCTAGCAGCGTTTGCCTGTCATCCAGCCCTAAATAAGCAGCCAGGCTGGCTGAAATGGCCGCAACCCGTTTGCTGTGCGCCTCTTTGAGCAGCACCCTGTCCATGACAAACTTATCACCGGTATAATACGCCTTAACATAGCCCTGAAACCACTCATATAGATAATCAATCTCAGACAATGCAGTCGCCTCCTAATAGAGGGGGACGGTTTTGACCAACAATGGTCAAAAACCGTCCCCGTTGTGCATTCCAGCGGTATTACAATTTTATCACACCAATGGAGTTTAAGAAAACTAAAAGCAGCAGCGCTGGCGTAATATATCGAACAATAAAGAAAAACAGGTTAAACAAGCCGGCGGCGATTTTGCCATCATTGGTCAATTCCTGGCGCAGCTCAGAGGTTTTAACAACATAACCAACAAACAGAGCTACCAACAGGCCGCCTACCGGCATTAAAATATTCGAGGATATATAATCAAAGAGATCAAAAAAGCCTTTGCCAAAAACAGTATACTGGCCCAACAGCGCTGAACTATCTGCAGATAATGCGGCCAGCACACCGAAGGATATAATAATTACAGCATTTAGCGCTACCGCTTTTTTACGGCCATAGCCCTTTTCTTCCGCGAAATAGGCAACAGGCACTTCCACCAGCGACAGCATCGCAGTGGTGGCGGCAATTGATGCCAGGAAGAAAAAAGCAACTAACAGGACACCGCCCAGCGGCATCTGGGAGAATACGAGCGGAATGGTCATAAATAACAGACCCGGGCCAGCCCCTGGCTCCATACCAAATGAAAACACTGCCGGGAATATAGCAAGACCTGCCAACATTGAGACCAGGGTATCGGAAACCGCCACTTTGGCCGCTGTGCCAAACAGGTTATTATCATGGGTAAAATAGCTGCTATAAGTAACCATTGTCCCCATCCCCAGCGACAGTTTAAAGAATGAAAGCCCCAGCGCCGTCAAAATAACTGGCGGTGTAATCTTACTGAAATCGACATTAAAGAGAAAATCAATACCGGCGCCGGCCCCAGGCAGTGTCAAGGCGCGAATATCGCACAGCACAATTAACACAAAAAAAAGCGGCATCAGTGTTTTAGTGATGCGTTCTATCCCTTTTTTAACCCCCATGATGAGGATAGCGGAAACGGTAGCCATTACGATTACCTGCCAGATAATCGGGCTTAGCGGCCCAACCACGACACTGCCAAACTGGGCTTTAGCCGCTGCAGCGGTAATACCGGCAAAGTCACCGGAGATGGCTTTAAACAGATACAGGTAGACCCAGCCGGCAACACAGCTGTAAAAGAACATAATCAAATATACACCAAATACAGCCATCACACCGGTATAGCGCCAGGCCGTTCCCGGCTTGAGCTTTTCAAAAGCACCAACGGCATTTCTGCGGGTGCTGCGCCCCAGATAAAACTCACTTAACATGACCGGCAGGCCAACTAGCACAATACAGATAAAATATACCAGCAAAAATGCCCCGCCGCCAAACTGCCCGGTAAGATAGGGAAATTTCCAGATGTTCCCCAAACCAACGGCACTGCCTAATGTGGCAAAAAAAACGGCCAGGCCTGATGAAAAGCCCTCTCTCTTTTGCTGCGAATCCCCCACAATAATTCTCCCCTCAGTAAACATTATTCCATATTGTAGTTTACTGTGAAACAAAACTATCTGTCAATGTGCAAACTTTGCAAAATTTTCTCTGCTTACAGGTCTTTAAGCGTATCTCTGATATGCAGAAATTCATCCAGGTGTTCAAGAAAGAGATCCACCAGGGTGGGGTCGAAATGCCTGCCCCGCTCACCGGCAAAGTATTCGAGGATCTTATCCAGCGGCCAGGCGTCTTTGTAGACCCGTTTACTTCCTAAAGCATCAAAGACATCGGCAATGGCGGTGATTCTGCCATAAATATCGATAGCTTCCCCTTTTAGGCCGTCCGGATAGCCTGTGCCGTCATATTTTTCGTGGTGCTGTAACGCAATCAGGGCGGCCGCCTGCATAATCTTGCGGTTTGAACTGCGCAGTATCTCATAGCCGAGAACACCATGCGCTTTGATGACCTCAAATTCCTCCGGGGCCAATTTACCAGGCTTGTTAAGGATAGAATCTGTAATACCCAGTTTACCGACATCATGCATCGGTGAAGCCAGTTTAATCAGCTCAGCTTCTTCCTCTGCCAATCCATATTTTAAAGCAAGCAGCTTGGAGTATTCTGCCACTCGCCGTACATGGTTGCCGGTCTCTTTAGAGCGCACCTCCGAGAACTCACCAAGGGTAAAGATGATTTCTTTCTGGGTATCCTCTATCTCCTGGGCGAGAAAGCTGTTATCAAAAGTAGCTGCGACTGTCATTCCAAAAATATTGATCAGATTTTTTTCCCAATCGGATAAGCTATTTAAGCCTTCTAAGTAAATAAAGCTCTCATGTTGATTTTTCCCTTTAAAGTACTGAATAAAACAGTTATCCGCATGGACGCCTTTTTTACTCTGCCGTGCTTTATCAATGATCCCATCAAGATCACCAGCAGCCATTTGCCTGGCCGGGCAGCCAACTATACCACAATATTTTTCGGTACCATCCAATATATAAAATTCACCATTAGCCTCTTTAACCGCCACCAGTCCGGAGATGGCCTCTGCCCGGTGGTTGCCGTTAATACTCAAAATAGACAACAGCTGGGTAAGTACACAGGCGGCCAGACGTTTCAGCGACTGAGCCTCTAATAAAGCAGCCGCCGATTCCAGCGTTTTTTCCAGGCCTTTTCGATTATTATCAAGGTTGACGATATCCCGGTATGATCTAAGGGAGGCAATTATGGTTGTTGTTAATTTACGGGCGGTAAGCTCGGTCTTTTCTTTATAATCGTTAATATCGTAGTCACGGATCACCGTTTCCTCAGGTGCTTCCTGCGGCTGGCCGGTCCTTAGAATAATCCGGACCAGATGATTGCTCAGATCTTCCCTGATACACCTTGCTACCTCCAGCCCGGCCTTATCGCCATCCATCATAACATCCAGCAAAATTACAGCCACATCAGCGTTGTACCGCACTAACTCCCTGGCTTCGGCCGGTGAATAAGCACTCAAAAGTTGTAAAGGTTTGCCCTCAAAGGTAAATTCCCGAAGAATTTTTCTGGTTATCTCGTGAATCCCTCTGTCATCATCGACAATAATTATTTTCCATTTAGCGCTGCCATCTGCTGTGTGTTCGGGAGCAAAAGCCACCAGGCTGTCATTGTCTTCAATATCCAAAATTAATTTGTCTGCTTCATTAGTCATTGTTTCAACTCTCCTATGGGAAACCTTATTGTAAAAATGACGCCCTTACCCTCAGTGCTGTGGCAGTCAATCGTGCCACCAAACTTTGCTGTAATTATCTCCTTAACAATACTAAGTCCAAGTCCACTACTGCCTTGCTCCCGGTTAGTCGTAAAATAAGGATCAAATATATGGGCCAGGGTATCCTCGCAGATCCCTTTGCCATCATCTGAATACTCAAGTACTGCCACCTGTTCTTCTTTTGATATTTTTAACACGATACTGCCCTGATCCCCCTGGTCGTAACCATGAATCAGCGAGTTAAGCACCAGATTGGTAATGATCTGGGTAAACAAGCCGGGAAACCCGTTGATGCTAAAGTCAGCGCCGCATACAAGCTGTATTTGATGACCGGCCTGGGTAAGGCGGGGTTTTAACGCCAGCAATACCTGTTTAGCCTGGGCTTTAACGCTAAAGACCTGCCGCCGTTCTGATCCGGCTACTGACTTCCGGAAATCGCTAACTATCTCGGCGGCAGTTTGCAGATTGGCAAGTATACTATCGGCTGATTCGCTGTACAGGTTAAGATGTTTTTCAAGATCGGACTTTTTTACAGCCCCTTGTTTAAATAACAGGGTCAGACTCTCTACTTCCTGACCGAGATAAGAGGCTGCCATAATTCCTGTACCCAATGGGGAGTTTATTTCATGGGCAAAACGGGCAATTTTGTCAGGCGAAACAGCCACGCCTGACGACTGACAGGGTGAACCGGCGGCCGGCAGCGGTTCTACCGGCAATGCAGCCCCCGGGGCCTGAACAGCCAGAGATTCTTTGCCACCAATCCCCGGACCGCTTAAGGTTCGCCAGGTCCTTGCCAGTACCCGCCTGCTGCTTACATTCTCCTCATACAACTGGTGCCGCAACAACAGCAAAAATGTCAGTATCATAATACCAAAGCCCCAATGTACCGTGTATAGCATCGGCCAAACTACGCCCCCGCCTTTAAGGAGCAGGGAGGTACCTAATAAAACCGCAACTACTATAAGGCCTGTGACAATAGTTCTTGCGGCAGAATTCCCGTAAACAGCCTTGTAGACAACAACACCGCCGGCAACTAAACCAGTGCCGGCGGTTATACCGGCAAAAACAAGGTCAACCCCGCCAGTGGCAACGATATTTGCCGACAGGCCTAACAGTGCGGCTACTGCATACACAACATGCAGCCGGACAAAGCGCTCAAGCCAGATATGCCGATAATGGCACACACACTGTTCTAACAAACGATAAAACGCTGCCGGCAGTAAACAAGTGGCAAACAGCGTGACATTGTCCCAAAAGAGCGGTACGGCAATGAATACCTGCCTTATTTCCAGTTGTGCGAATAACTGGACGCCAGTACAAAAGGCCAGCCAACTAAGCGTAAAAAATACACTGCTATTTTGTTTACCAAACAGAAAACCGGACAGCGGCATAGCTACAGCAATAGCAAAAAAGAACAAAACCAGTATGGCTCCTTCCACATTGCCATGCCCCAACACTGCCGCCTCCTTCCTAAATCGAAAATACGATTATCAGTTATCCAAATGGATTCTATTCTAGTAAATTTCTGTATAATCCTGCTAATGCATAAATAAATCAGGTCATCTAATGTAGGATAATCCACTTATTTGCAGGAATTTATATGTAACTATGTCGAAATTATCCAAGGTATATTATACCAATAGATCTGCATCCTGCTATACTAACCGCCAAAAGGAGCTAGCCGCACCCATGACTTTCATTAAAGGTCTCCTTATTCCCACTATTGTACTCTTGCTTTGGTTGGTAGTCTCCAAACTTAAGCTTGTCAGTTTCTATATCCTGCCGCCACCGGAACAAGTATTGGCCACAGGGCTCTCCCTGCTGGATAAAGGTGTACTCCTGAAACACCTCTCAGTCAGTTTTTACCGGGTTATTTCCGGCTTTTGCTTTTCTTTGCTGTTGGCGTTCCCATTAGCGGTACTGCTTGGTATAAACAGGCAGTTTGCGCCGTTCATTAACCCACCGCTCGAATTTGTCCGCCATATCCCGCCTCTGGCCTGTATCCCGCTGTTGATTCTGTGGTTTGGTATCGGCGAAGCCTCAAAGCTTGCCGTAATTATCCTGGCCGCTTTTTTCCCGATCTTCTTAAATACGCTAAACGGCATTCGTCACTGTGACGAGAAATTGCTGGAAGTAGGCGATGCTTTTGGCTTGAGCGCCGGCGAAAAATTTCTCAGGATTACTTTTCCTGCGACCTTACCCTTTATCATTATCGGCATGCGCCTGGGGCTGGGTTACAGTTGGCGGGCACTTATCGGCGCCGAGCTTGTTGCCGCATCAGCCGGTATCGGCTATATGATCCTGGACGCCGAACAAATCTCCCGCTCAGATATTGTAATCATTGGTATTCTTACCATTGGCTCCATCGGCTACATTATTGACTATCTGTTTTTAAAGCTAACTCAATATGGCATGCCCTGGGTCAAAAGGACGGCAGACTTATGATCACGTTAACGCTAAGTGGTGTTGGCAAAACCTATACCCTCGAGACGAAGCAGGTCGCGGCAGTAGCAGATGTCAACCTTACCGTTGAAACCGGTAGGTTTATCACCATTGTCGGGCGCAGCGGCTGCGGTAAAACAACCCTGCTCCGGCTTATCGCCGGCCTGGAGCCCGCAAGTTCCGGCACAATGGTCTTTAACCCGGTGAATGCTAAAATCGGCCTGGTCTTTCAAGAGCCGCGGCTGATGCCATGGCTAACCGTGGAAAAGAATATGGCCTTTGCCCTCCTAAATGTGGAAGAACGTGATCAGGTACAGCAGACAGTAGCCCATTATTTAAAAATGCTGAATCTGGAAGATTTCAGTAAGGCTTATCCGTCTCAAATCTCCGGCGGTATGGCCCAACGGACAGCCCTGGGCCGTGCCCTCTGCTACAACCCTGACATCATTTTAATGGATGAACCCTTAGGGGCATTAGATGCTTTTACCAGAGCCAGTCTCCAGAAAGAGCTTATCAACATATTCTTACTCTCCCGGAAAACAATTCTGTTTGTTACCCATGATGTCGATGAGGCAGTACTGCTGGGCCAGCAGGTAATTGTCATGGGTAACGGGCGCATTCGCGAGAGTATCCCGGTAGCCCTTGCTTATCCCCGTAACCCAGCCTCCAGGGAGTTCTACGATATCAGAACGCAAGTGCTGCAAGCCATCATGCTGGATTAACTGGCAAAACAACTAATCAAAGGAGCGTGACCTATGAAAAAAGGTATTGCCCTGGCTCTCTTATGCCTCTTCGTGTTGACAATTACAGGCTGCGGAACAAGCCAAACGAGCCCGGCGACAGCAAAAAAACTTGAAACTATTAATATTTCCTATGTTAAACTGCCGCTCAATGTACCCTCGATTATCGAGAAAAAGCTTGAGCTCTTTGAGAAAGAATTCGCCAAAGACAATACCAAAGTTGTCTTTCCCGAGATTACCGAGGGACCAAAAATGACGGCAGCGTTAGCCTCCGGCTCCCTGGACTTCTGCAATGCCCTGGGTGGTACCTCAGCCATACTGGCGGCCGCAAACGGCCTTGACATTAAAATCATCGGGATGTATAGCCGCGCCCCCAAGGCTTTTGTCATTATGACTAAAGACCCGGCGATCATAACAATAGCCGACCTCAAAGACAAAACAGTGGCCGGTCCTAAAGGAACGATACTCCATCAACTGCTTTTAGCCGCACTCAAACAGCAGCATCTGACCGGCGATGCGGTCAAATTCGTCAACATGGGCATCCCTCAAGGTGTTACAGCCATGATGTCCGGCGATGTCGCGGCAGCACTTGTTGCTGGTCCGGCTGTTCCTAAAGCCATTGAAGCCGGCGGCCGCATTATCGCCACCGGTGAAGGCCTGCTGGATGCTACCATTGTAATTGCTGTGGAAGGCAAATTCCTGCAGGAAAACACCGGGATTGTTAAGCGGTATATGAAGGTACACCAGCAGAGCCTAACCTATATGAAAGAACATCCGGACGATGTATACCGCATGTCTGCAGAAGAGACAGGCTTATCGGTTGAAGATGTCAAGCAAATGTATAGCTGGTATGACTTTAATCCGGCGATCACTGACAACGATATAAGAGATTTGGAAAAGACCCAGGACTTTTTGCTGCAAAACGGTTTACTGTCAAAGCAGATAGAGATACGAGAGTTGATCAGGGATATGAGCAAAGAAATTTAATTTCTTTTAAAAACACAAAATAGCATTATGACTTGCCTTGAGCTTTTTTTTATGATACTATATTTACAAATTAACATGATTAATGTGATGACAGGGACAGTACCAAAACAATCTTACCCCTCAGAGAGCCGGCTAGGGTGAAAACCGGCGGAAGATGGTTTGGGAAAGCCACCCTTGAGCTGTAGGCTGAAATTTAGTAAGTGCTACCGTTGCCTGGCGTTAACAGGACAGAGCGAGCCCATGTTGGCTAATCTAGGTGGTACCGCGGGAACTATAATCCCGTCCTTTTTCTAAGGACGGGATTTTTTATTTTTTATACAACGCGTTAAATATTCAGGCGAACACACCACCTGCCTGCGCCTGCAACCTTCTTTACTCGGATATAATTTAGGGAGGATTTCAACTTTATGAAAGAGCTACTGGAATTATTAGAAAAAGATTGCACCCAACCCCGTGAGCAGCTTGCTGCCCTGCTTCACATCTCCAAAGAAGAGGTAGATGCACACATTAAACGCCTTGAAGCAGAGAAAGTCATTGTCAAATACCAGCCGATTATTAATTGGGACCAGGTGGGTGAAGACCGGGTCACCGCCGTTATTGACGTTAGAATTACACCGCAGCGGGAAGTAGGCTTTGACGCGATTGCTGAACGCATCTGCCGCTTTCCCGAGGTTGTCAGCCTATACCTGATGTCAGGAGCTTATGACTTGAGCGTCATGGTTGAAGGCCACACGCTCAAAGAGGTCTCCCAGTTTGTTGCCACAAAGCTATCAACAATTGATGGCGTGATTAGCACAACAACCCATTTTATGTTAAAACGGTATAAATACGCCGGTGTTATCATTGAAGACCGCGAAGACGATCACCGGCTGGTGGTATCGCCATGAGCTGGGCTGACCGCATATCGCCTGCTGTTAAAGCAGTCCCCCCCTCAGGGATCAGACGCTTCTTCGATATTGCTGCAGAAATGAAGGGGGTTATCTCACTCGGTGTTGGCGAACCCGATTTTATCACCCCCTGGCATATCCGGGAAAGCTGTGTTCACGGCCTGCACAAAGGCTATACAACCTACACCTCAAATTATGGCCTCTTAGAGCTCAGAGAAGAGATTGCCCGTACTATTTACACCAATTATAACGTAGCCTATGACCCCCGCACAGAGGTCTTAGTCACAGTTGGTGTCAGCGAAGCACTTGATTTGGCCATACGGGCCCTGCTCAGCCCCAGGGACGAGGTGCTCATCCCCGAGCCCTGTTATGTATCATATAAAGCCTGCGTTATGCTGGCAGGCGGTGTGCCGGTACCGGTGCCAACAACCATCGAGCATGAGTTCCGCGTCACGGTAGCGCAATTGGAAAAACTGATAACCCCGCGGACCAAGGCGCTGTTAATCGGCTATCCCAACAACCCGACAGGTGCCATTATGCCTAAAAAAGACCTGGAGGCTATTGCCCGGTTTGCCCAAAAACATGATCTGATTGTTATCTCTGATGAAATATATGCTGACCTCACTTATGATGGAACCCATACCTGTTTTGCCAGTTTACCGGAAATGCGCGACCGCACCATTCTTTTAAATGGCTTTTCCAAAGCCTACGCTATGACCGGCTGGCGGATTGGCTATGCACTGTCCAATCCGGATTTTATTGCCGCCATGAATAAAATCCATCAATATACCATGCTGTGCGCCCCGATTACTGCCCAGCTGGGCGCCATTGAAGCCCTCCGGCACGGTAAAGAGAAAATGGAGAAAATGGTCGCCGAGTATAACTGTCGCCGCCAGCTGATGCTTGAGGGTCTGCACAGTATCGGTCTAACCTGCTTTGAACCCAAAGGGGCCTTTTATATCTTCCCTGCTATCAAAGAAACCGGCCTAACCTCCATGCAGTTTGCGGAGGAACTCCTGAAGGCTGAAAAAGTAGCGGTAGTTCCTGGCGATGCGTTCGGTGAGAGTGGTGAGGGTTTTATCCGCTGCTCTTATGCCTCTTCAATCAGCAACCTCTCAGAAGCTCTGGAGCGGATCAGACGGTTTGTTAAACAACACCACTAAAAAAGAAAAATGAGATTGCTCTGGCAATCTCATTTTTCTTTGCTTAATTTATACAACCCATCAACCACCTGCGCCTGAAAACGCCTTATTGAGGCATATGTATATCGCGACAGCACTTAAATCCCGCTAACGGCGTTGCCTGGCTAACAGCCCGGATTACAGCCTGCTCAACAGCCCGTGCAGCCAGTATGCCAACTGCGCTCACATCGGCTGCTACCTGGCCGGTAGCCAGTGCAAAAATAGTGTCACCATCAAAGAGGGTGTGTGCCGGGCGGATTGTCCGGGCATAACCATTGTGAGCCATTGACGCCACCTTTTGAGCCTGGCTTTTGGTTAAAACTGCGTTGGTAACGACCGTACCAATCGTGGTATTGCCGGAAAACCGACTATCCTGTTGTTTATACTGAGCAATCATACCCTCCTCACAGTTGAGGAAGGTAAAAGGAGTTTCGCTAAATGCACCGGCCAGAATTCCTCCGTCAGCAGCATTAACAACATCGCCAAGGCAATTAACAGCAACCACTGCTCCCACCAGCAGCGGGCCGGCTGCCAGGCACCAAGTGCCTATCCCGCCTTTCATGGCATGCGCCATACCAAACACCTTGCCGACAGTAGCGCCGGTACCAGCCCCCACCGAACCCTCAGCCACTTCCGGACTCCCGGCCGCCAGACAGGCAGCATACCCCATGGCTTTATCCGGTCTTACCCGGTAGTCACCGCAAGCCAGGTCAAACAGTACCGCCCCGGACACAATCGGCACCTTGGCTACACCAACATCAAAACCTGCCCCCTGTTCCTCCAGGTACTGCATAACACCAGCTGCTGCGTCAAGACCGAAGGCACTGCCGCCAGCCAGCAGCACCGCATGCACCTTGTCAACATAGTTGACCGGATTCAGCAAATCAGTTTCACGCGTGCCTGGCGCGCCGCCCCGCACATCAACACCGGCCACTGCCCCGCCCTGGCAGATGATAACCGTACAGCCCGTGGCTGCAGTAAAATCTTGTGCATGTCCAACCTTAATTCCGGCAATATCAGTCAGGCTTGCCATCGCTCTTGACACCACCTTTTTTATAGACTAAATGTTCAAGGATTAACGCCGCCGACACACCGACAACAAAGCCATTTGTCAGCAGCGGTCTAACTAATGCGGGTATACCTGCGGTCACAGAAGCTGGTAAAAAGGCCACCATTGTTCCGAGCATCAGCGAAAAGCCAATTAACAGACCTGTCTCCATTCCTGACGTTTCAAAGGACTTGCCTAACATCAGCAGCCCGCCGGACACCTGCGAACACATGGTGTAAAAGAGCAAACTGCCGGTAACCACCGCAGGTATATACGAAAAGACACTGATAATACCTGGCGTAAATGCGAGCACGATCATGCCCACCGCTGCAGCCGCAAGCGGAAACCGCGACGCACAGCCTGAGGCAATAATCACCCCACTGCTGAACGAATAATTAACAGGGCCAATTACCCCCAGGCAGCCGGCAAGGATATTGCCCAGCCCGGTCACGACCAGACCCGCATTGGTGCGTTGTTCAACATCCCTGACAGCAAGCAGATTGGCCGTACTCTGGATCGATCCCAGATCATTGGCCGTTAGCGCAAAAAAACAAAATAAGAACGAAATAACAACAACAGGATCAAAACTCAGGTTTGCAGCCAAAAGCCCCCCCTCAGCCGCAGCCTGGGATAACACCGGGGCACGCGGTAAAACAACCGGCAGCTAACCCATAATAAGCCAGGCTGCCCAGGATCAGCGCCCAAATCACAATTGTTGACTTTAGTGCGTCAGGTAACAACCGCTGGCCAGCCATTAAAACCATGATCATGGTAAATGAAAATACCAGTCGCCCAAACGGATTACCCGCTCCGGCAAGGATTAGATTTAAAATAGCAGGAAGCATGGTAAAGGCAATTAACAACAACACCACCCCGACAACACGCGGGGTGAACAGGTCACTAATACGTCGGAGCAGCTTTAAACTACTTAAGCCGGCAAGCAGTATACCACAAACAATAATCGAGAAATACGCGGCACTGCCAGTGGGTTCACCCTGACTTGCCATCAGTCCGCTTAAAAGCACAGCCGCCGGCCCAACAATAAGTGGCAGGCGATGCCCCCTTAGAACCTGGACAAGCATTGTTATTCCTGTCACAAAGAAAACCTTCTGCAGATACTGTAGTTGTAAAGCAGTCGATTCCGAGTAATGAATACCTGCCGCAATTGTGCCAAGAATGATAATATAGGGAACAACCACCAAAAACCACTGCAAGGAAAAAAGCACTAATTCAGTAAGCGGGGGGCGCTCATCAAGCCGGTATTTAAACTCCAATTGTCCCACCCCTCTCTATAGTATTATTCTCCTTAGCTTCTTTATCCAGCAGAATATTTCCTCCAGGAGCAAAAACATCTTTAACCAAAACCTCCTCTGTAGCATACAATGCAACAAATCAGCGCTGTATAAGCGTAATAGATTAAGAGGGGGATTACTCAATGAGCTGTGGGTTTGGCAAAGGAAACAATTCGAGTTCGATTATAATTATTATTATTATTCTTTTATTTTTCTGCTTCTGCGATAACGATTCGCCAAGCTGTTAGGCCTTCAATACTTAACAACCGACCGCAGTCCCCTCCGGGACTGCGGTCGGTCAATTTAGTAATTAGTTCTATTTTACCAGGCTGTCAGCTGTTGCTGCGATCTCCTGACACTTTGCCGTAACCTCTTCGATAGTCGCTGAAATACTGGTTATTTCCGAACTTACTGCATCCATTTTTGTTTCAAGGATGTTTGATATATTAAGAATGGCTTCGATTTGCTTAGCGATCGAGTCCACACTGGCCTTAGTAGAAGCAACCGTATCCTTGGACTTATCGGCCAGCAGGCGAACCTCGTTGGCAACCACAGCAAACCCTTTGCCATGCTCCCCGGCCCGGGCAGCTTCAATGGTTGCATTAAGTGACAGCAGATTAGTTTGGCCGGCGATACCGACAATCTCATCAGAGGCAGAGGTAAAGTCCTGCAGCTTAGCTTCCACCTGACGCACACTATCCCTGAGCTCATTGGCAGTCTGGAGCAAGGACAGGACATCCAGGTTGATTGTTTCAATACTCTTGGCGTTATCACTGCTGCCGAGAGATACCTCCTGAATAGCGCTGTTTATGTCTTTAACCCGTTCTTCAAGCCTGTTGGCAGCCGCAGACCTCGCCTCACTTAACGCCTTCACTTCGGCCATCATGGCTTCGATCTCCTGGGTTTTTTCGACTGTGGCCTGGTGTTCCAAGGCTAATTCATGACGATTATAGTCAATACAGTTATCCGGATGGTTAAACCCGTTAACAACTGCCTGCGCGAAATTCCGGCAATTACCAAAACCACAGGCATAACAATTTATGTTGCGTGACTCCTCAGTCGTTTTATGCAGCTTTGTAAATACCGGCGCAAGAACCGCGTCTGATGAGTCCAGCACCTTGACAGTGCCTGATTCATCCTGATACCGCCGGGAAAAATCACTAAGCCTGAGCTCTTTATCAAATCTTGCAAATAATGCGTAAACCTTTTTATAAAACCCCTTTTTACTCTGTTCTTTAACCTTATCGGCTTTCAAATCATTCATAAGATAGTCAATATCATCAATAGAGAGAGCCTTTGTTGTACCTGTTCCCTTGTTGCAGCCATAGGAACAATTGAGGATGTCAACAAGTAATGGCAGCTTCTTGCCGGCCTTCATTCTTTCAGCATATTCCTCAAGATAGTGATAAGCATGCTGCGGCCCTTCGACCTGCCTGATCCAGACGCTGCTTCCACGGGTATGATGCTCAACATTTTCCCGTAATCCGCCGGGACGGCTGAAGGTAAGGCCTATTCCACAGCTGACGCCATCAAAATCCGTGTCTTGATACTGTGACAATACAATCTGGTTGCGCTTAAGATACTCACCTAATTTTTGATAGGTAACATTATAATCGATTAACCCCTGAGTAGTTGTTTCATTTATCTCATCAATCTTGCCAATACAGGGTGACAAAAAGGCAAGCTTATCTTCAACCCCGGCATATTTTTTGAGATATACCGCAGTACACATCACAGGGCTATGGATCGGGGCAAGCCGGGGGATTAATTCCGGTTTGTACTTTTCAACATAATTGACAATCGCCGGACAGGGTTGAGCAATAATCGAATCCAGACTATATTCTTTGATTGCCTTTAAATAAGCCCAGGTAGTAATATCGGCACCAAAAGACACGTCATATATTATGTTTACCCCGGCCGACTTTAGATAACCAAACAACCTCCTATACTCGAAGTTGAACCGAACGGCCGGCGCAGCGACTACCGAGATCCTGACACCCTGCTTAAGGTCTTGAAAAAACCTTTCTGTATCGTCAGCGAAATCCCGGGCATGATGATCACAGACATCAATACATTCCCCACAATGAATACACTTAGCTTGATCAACCTTTACCTTATTCTGCCCGCCAACAGCATAAGCAATATTGGCATTAACCGGGCATTTAGCGATACATTTGTTACAACCAGCGCATTTTTCTTCACAAGTCAGTAGTATCTCTGACATGCTTCTCCCCCCAATACAAAGCTAATTAATAATATAAATACATAAGTTCATCTTATCACATAGCCGATAGATTTCGCTAATTTATGTCAATTTCCTGCTTGATATCTACTAATATTACATAATCTGGTTATTTATTTCAGTGGAGCTACTGAGTATTTAGGATAACTGCTATCTTTCCAAGGATTCATAAGGAAAAATGTCGAATAAGGGAATCAAAGATTTTGTTAGAATTTTCTATATTATGTGCTAGTCAGTATTTTCAATAACTATCATTTGAGCTGGCAACATTTCGCATCAAATAAAACAGTAAGGAGGACAGTCTTTGAAAATTCTACTTGTCGATGACGATGCTGACAACCGTATCTCTGTTGGGAATTTTCTTTACAAACTAGGCTATCAGGTAACAGAATGCTGTAATGGCGAAGAAGCATTGTCCACCTATTCAGCAGGAAGCTTCCCTATGATTTTGACTGATATCCGCATGCCAAAGATGTCTGGTGTTGATTTATTAAAGCAGGTTAAGTCTTCACCAGGTGCAGCCTATACAGATGTTGTGTTGTTTACCGGGCACGGTACAATGGAATCAGCCATTGATGCCCTGCGCATGGGGGCCTTTGATTACTTATTAAAGCCCATAAACCTTCAGGAACTGGTAATTGTCACTGAAAAAGTAGCCGAGCACCAGGGCTTATTGCGGGAGAATCATCGCCTTACCGATTATTTTGAGCAAGAGGTACGTGCCGAAACCCTGGAAACAGCCAACGAAATTTGCCGGTTAAGAAAACTGGCCGCTAAAGCCGAAGGTATCGGCGAAATTGGTATCTTTAGCGAGGCAATGCAAGATATCTACAGGCAGGCTACACAGTATCATCAAGACCGATCTATCCCTGTTCTTATCCAGGGCGAAACAGGAACAGGCAAGGAACTGATCGCCAAACGTATCCATTACGCCGATTTTGCGGTAGCCGCACCGTTTATCGATATCAACTGCGCCGCCCTGACACCAATGTTATTTGAAAGTGAATTATTTGGCTACGAGGCCGGTTCCTTTACCGGCGGCCTCGTACGTGGTCAAAAGGGTAAGCTGGATATCGCTGCAGGAGGTACACTATTTTTAGATGAAATCAGCGAAATGCCCCCTGAAATACAGGCTAAGTTACTACGGGTGCTGCAGGAAAAGGAATTTTACCGGGTAGGCGGTCTAAAAAAAATCAAATCAGACGTCCGTGTTATTTGTGCCACGAACAGCAGCCTGAACAAAGCTGTCGAGGACGGGAGATTCCGCCGCGATCTATATTATCGCCTTAATGTGGGACAAATCTTCCTGCCACCATTACGCCATCAGCCGGAATGTATCATACCGCTGGCAGAAATGTTCTTACACCACTTTTCAACGCAGAAAGAAAAAAAATTTGTCAGCATATCAAATGAGGCCGCACGAAGATTGCTTAGGCACTCCTGGCCCGGGAATGTCCGTGAGTTGAAAAATGCAATTGAATGGTCTGTTTTTATGTTCAATCACCCTGAACTCCAAGCTGACCATCTCAACATTGCTTCAGACTGCAGTTACCCGGTACAACCACAGCAACAGCCGGTAATGCTAGCTCTAGATGCTCCGCTGGCATTACCGGCTGCTCCCTTTAGCTTAAATGCATATGTTGATAAAATTATATGTGCTGCCTTAAAAATGCACGGTGGCAATAAGTCGGCAACCGCCACCTATCTGGGGTTATCACGCAGATCATTATCCTACAGAGCCGGCAAGATCAGTGAAATTGTCCCACGCTGATTTTGCCGACCACTTCTTCATTTAAATTATAGCTTAAATCTGCTAATAGCCCCTTGAAGTCCTTCAGCAAGCTTGGCCAGACTCTGACTGGAAGCCGCAATCTCTTGCATAGATGCTGATTGCTCTTGTGTTGCTGCCGAGACTGTTTGCGTTTGTCCAGCCGTATTCTTACAGATCCCTTCAATATCCTTAACAGCACTTACAATCTGGGTGCTGCCGGCAGCCATCTGCTGAATTGACCCGGAAATCTCCCTGACCTCTGATGATACCGCTGTAATCAAAGCCATGATCTCGTTAAAACTCTCACCTGTAGTATTAACAATCTGGGACCCGGACCTTACTTCACGTGTTCCCTCACTCATAGCAAAAACGGCTTTATCTGTATCGCCTTGGATTTCCGCAATAAGGTCTGCGATTTGTTTGGCAGCAGTCTGCGATTGCTCGGCCAGCTTACGAACCTCTTCAGCAACGACAGCAAATCCCCGTCCTTGCTCACCGGCACGCGCCGCTTCGATTGCAGCATTAAGAGCCAGCAAGTTAGTCTGACCTGCAATCCCGGAGATTGTATCAACGATTTGACCAATCTCTTTTGATCGTTCTCCTAACTTGGTGACGACCCGCGCGGACTCATTTACAGTTTTTTCAATACTATCCATTTGCGTAACAGCGGTAGCAACCGACTTCTCACCACCGCTGGCAGCGGCTGCTGCCTTATCGGCCATTCCAACTACACCTACAGCACTAACCGCAATCTGTTTGATGCCTGCTGCCATCTGCTCAATAGCCAGTGTTGTTTCATTGCTAGCCCGGGCTTGATTCTCAGTGCCTTGCGCAATATCGGCAATAACACCGGCAACCTGTGTTGCAGCCAGCGCCGACTCCTCGGCGCTGGCTGTCAATTCCTCTGAGGCAGCCGCGACTTGTTCTGCTGAACGGGCAATATTGGTAACAATCGTGGTTAGGTTTTCCTTCATCTTACGCAGCGAACCGGCAAGTTCTCCCAATTCATCACTTGAAGTAACGTCAGCGACAGGTCTCAGATCACCCTGAGCGTATTTTTCGGTGACGGCAGCCAGTTGCACAACCGGCTTTTTAACCATTAGTGTTAAGACCACACTTAATACGCCCCCCAGTATCAGGGCTATGGCCCCTACAATCATAGATATTGATTTAGTATCGTGAGCTGAGGTTGAAGTATAATGCAGGTTATCAGCCACAATTTTCTCATTGTCATTGGCAACAGCTTTCAGGATTTTATCCACGTCTACCGACAACGGCACAACAACCTTGGCAACCTCGTTAAGCCGGGCCTTTTGTTCCTGTGCTTTACCATAATTACCTGCGGCAATCTCCTGGTGATACAGCCTGGCCAAAGGCATATAGTCATTAAGAATAATATTGCTGTACTTTTGGGAGTTGGCAAGCATTTGCTCGATTTCAGTTCGTTTATCCGTCTGGGTGATTTTTAGAAGTTCAGTTTCAAGACGAATCGTTTCTTTCAGCTCAGCTTCTACCTTATCTGCCACCGTAGGATCGCCAAAGGCAACATATGTACGGATCGTAACAACAGCCTTCTGATACTGGTATGCAATATTGCTACCGTACGAGAGCCGCTGATTTGCTGACTCAACAATCTCGGCATTACTGGCTATGCCTGACAGCACAGATACAGAATAGAGAACATTCACAGCAATAAGTACCATCACAATACCAAATCCGACGCCAATTTTAGTTCCAATTTTTAGTTTCATAATAACCTCCATAATAATTTCAACTGCACATGTTAACATTTATTAAGCAAGATCTATGCCAAAGATCACTGACGAGATTATGGCCTTTTTTTGCCTCAATTAACTTTGATCTGTTATTTCGTCGACAAAATTCTCCAACTAAGTATACAAAGATGCACATTATTGTCCAAATAATGCCATAAACCTACAATATTTGTTACTTATCCAGAGATAAATCCAGCCAGCCTGACAATAACTCATCAAATATAACTATACTTTTCTGGAATATAATGCTATAATTATTTTTCAGGGTATAGTTACTTAATCACAGGTAGGGCTTTACCCATTATAACATAGTAATGCCATCCTGTTTAAATAGACTATTTTAGCACGCCCCCCAGCGTATACAATATATAATCTAGTGGCGATACTATGTAAAAAGACAGGAACACAAAGGAGGCAACATTCATTGGAAAAATTCAAAGAGCTAGGAATTAGTGATTTGATAATTCGGGCTCTTAGTGATATGGGCTTTGAAGAACCGACCCCAATACAAGAACAGGCTATTCCCACATTGCTCGAAGGCAGGGATTTAGTCGGACAGGCACAGACAGGCACAGGTAAGACAGCCGCGTTTGGTATTCCCTTATTACAAAACCTAAAAGACAGCATTGGTGCCATTCAGGGCATCGTGTTGACCCCGACCCGCGAACTGGCCATTCAGGTTGCTGAAGAACTGAATAAACTTGGTCAATTCTCAAACATTCGTGCTCTGCCCATCTATGGCGGCCAGGATATTCAACGCCAGATGAAAGCATTGCAAAGAAGACCACACATTATTGTCGCAACACCAGGTCGCCTGATGGATCACATGGACCGTCGTACAATCAGGCTTAACGACATCAAAATGGTGGTTCTGGATGAGGCCGACGAAATGCTCAATATGGGCTTTGTCGAGGATATTGAGAAGATTCTGAGCACCACACCGGAGACACGCCAGACATTGCTCTTTTCGGCAACTATGCCCCGGCAAATTCAAAACCTGGCTCAGAAGTTCTTAAAAGACCCGGTCCTCATCAGTACCAAATCCAAGGAAGTTACCGTTCCCCTTATTGAACAGCATTATTATGAACTGCATGACCGGCAGAAGTTTGATGTTCTTTGCCGTCTCCTTGACATCCAGTCTCCCGAGCTGGCAATCGTTTTTGGCAGAACCAAACGCCGGGTAGATGAGCTGACAGAGGCATTAAAGAAACGTGGCTATTCGTCCGAAGGCATTCATGGTGACCTTACTCAGGCCAAGCGCGACGCTGTGCTCCGGCAATTCAGAGAGGGAATCATCGATATTCTGGTTGCCACAGATGTTGCAGCCAGAGGCCTGGATGTCAGCGGCGTTACCCATGTGTACAATTTCGATATTCCCCAGGACCCGGAAAGCTATGTGCATCGCGTTGGCCGTACCGGCCGGGCTGGACAAACCGGATTGGCTACCACCTTTGTCATTCCCCGCGAACTGGAGCAACTTCGCTCAATTGAGCGAATTACCAAGCGGAAAATTATCCGCATGACTGTACCTACGGTAAACGAGGCAATCGAAGGTCAGCAACGTCTAGCAGTCGAAAAACTGCTTAACCAGATCGAAGAAGGCAATCTTGAACACTATCGTGGCCGTGCCGAGGAATTACTCGCCGAAACCGACTCTGTTTCCCTGCTGTCAGCCGCGTTAAAGTTATTAACCAAAGAGCCTGATAACACCCCAATCAAAATTACTGAAGAGGCCCCCATGCGCACCCGCTCTTTCGGCAATAAACGTAGACCGCCGGATAATAGAGATAACAGAAAAGGTGCCCCTGCCGGCAAACCCCGTTATAAAACAGGCAGCAGTTACAAAAAATAGAAAACCAGCCGATGTGCTGAAACAAAAAACAGTTCCCTCATGGGGAACTGTTTTTTGACGTATCTAAAACCCATTATTGCTGTGTGGCGGGCTGGCCTTCATTGACCGCGGCTTCTTCCTGCGGAACATCATTTTTAACCTCGACCTGCAATGGCAGAATAATGGAACTTGAAATAGCCTTGCCGTCGCGGTAGGCAGGCAGGAAAGTTGAGTTCTTAACAGCACTGATAACAGCCTGATCAATCAAGTCCTCGCCTGAGCCCTCAATGATTTTCATTTCCTCCTGCACCGCGCCCCCATCAGATAAACTAATCCGCAGTGTGACCCGAAGAACCTGGCCGGCATATTTTTCATTTATTTCCGCTGCAAAAGTGATTGGTGCCATAGTAACCAGTTTCGGCGGAATACTATTGCCGTTCTCCTTGGCCACCCCAGTCAACGGCGTCCCCAGCATCAAGAACCAGACAAGCATAATTGTGCAAAAGCGAATCATCTTCATAACACTACACCTTCCATATGTCTTTATCAAACTCTGGATCATTATCCATTTCCCATATCCTAGAAAAAAGTTTCAATATTTATAATATCTTAGGACAGGCATGCTGTAAATACCTCAAAAGAGGTACTACAGTCAGAGAACTACTTCTTTTACTTTTTTATAATTTAAATGTTCCTCTCGTAGTTTTTAGCAATAGCATACATGGAATCAGCAAAAGAATTTGGTGAAACAACAATAAATTTGGCAGTTTTCTTAGTATCTTCCAATACAGTCCCCTGTTCACTAAATACCCTGGTTTCCGTCACGGCATACGTTTTATTCTTTATCTGAAAAACCATCTGCATCTCACTGTAGGCAACCTTGTCACTTGCTTGCAGTTTTTGTTTGTACTTTTCATTCAATTTGCCGATAATCTCCGGATCAGCAAAAACGGTTTTAACTAAAACATGGACCAACTTTTTATCTGCTTCATCCATCTGCAGCGATTTATTGTCAAAAGCATACATGCCAATGTCATTTTCAAAAACACGCGACCAGCGTTCCCGCTCGATTTCTTCCGCGGTTGGCTTTTGCCGGACACTGATCTCCCAGTCCAGCGGCGATGCCCCTGTCGGTTCTGCTGCCTGCACGGGACTACCCGGGAACAGGAAACAACACAAAACAAATAGCAATAATCGTTTTTTCATGTCAGAATTCTCCTCTCAGATTCCATAGATGGAAAGAACTGTTTAAAACCATCTTTCGCCGGAACAAAGCTTCATTCCTCTTAGGTTTAGACTGTAGTCTGCCAAAACCCAATATTTTGTTGAACATACTTATAATCAAACACTCATACAGCTACTGTAAGTACCATAAATAAATAAATTGGCCCCCTACCTGCCGTCAGCAGAGTTATGGGCCAATAAGAATTAATCTTAAGTTACATGAGTAAGTTACTTAGCGCGTTTCAGCAGATTAATGTCGGCTTCCTGCTCAAATACACGGCTATTCAAAACATCCAGTTTAGATTCGATACGCGGAATAGCCTCGGTCTTGTCACCCAGGAGATGAACCATACCAGTAAGCCCTTCAAAACCACTATCAACTTTGATCTCCAGACTATTTACCTTGGTCTCCAGGCTATTCACCTTAACCTCCAGGTTATCTACCTTGATCTCCAGACGGTCCATCCGCTGACACAACTCTTCTGTAATGGTATTATTGTGCCCTACCATGTGAATCAGTTGTTCCAGCATTTTTTCCTGGTGGTCAAACCTTTCCTGACTCATGTTGTCACCTCGCGTTATAATATTTCAGTACAAACAAAGAGCTCCGGTCAATTATTCTCTGTTAAATATATTATAAGCGATTATTATCAGACAAACAACACACAGTTCTGCTGTCAATAGAAGTAAAGGGAAATTAGCCTTGAAGACACAACCTCCGTCCCCTCGTCTTCATGTAAGACAAGATCCGGGCTGTGACATTAGCCACAACCCGGATCTTGTCTGTCTTTTCCCGGTTTTAGCCGAGACTGAAATTGCCGTTCTTAAATACCGTCAAGGACTCACCCGTTGCAGTAGTACCTGTGATTTCCAGATCGGCAGTACCGATCATAAAATCAACATGCACGATCGAGTCATTTACGCCGGCCTGTTCCAGCTCGCCGGCATTCATATCGACGCCTTTTTCGATACAAATCGGATAGGCTTTGCCAATAGCCAGATGGCAGGAGGCGTTTTCATCAAAGAGGGTATTATAGAACAGGATATTCGAGTTAGAAATCGGCGAGTCATAGGGAACAAGCGCTACCTCACCAAGATAGTGCGAGCCTTCATCTGTTTCCACAAGTTTTTTCAGAACCTCATAGCCCTTGTCAGCCTTACAATCAACAATACGCCCGTCTTTGAAAGTGATCGAGAACTTGTCAATCACCGTTCCATTGTAGTTTAAGGGTTTAGAACTGACGACAATACCATTAACCCCTGTTTTCTTAGGCAGTGTAAATACCTCTTCAGTCGGCATATTGGCGACAAATTCGATGCCTCCGGCCGTATGCTCCGGGCCGCCGAGCCAGATATGACCATCAGGCAGCTCTATCTGCAGATCTGTTCCCAACGAGCTCTTATAATGGAGTACTTTGATCTTGAGGTCGTTTAAGCGCTTCATATTTTTCTTCAGCGCCTTGCTATGTTCCTTCCAGGCGGCAACCGGGTCGTCTGTGTCAACCCGGACGGCTTTCAAGATGGCTTCCCATAATTTCTCAACAGCCTGAGCCTCAGATACCTCCGGAAACACCTTTTTGGCCCAGGAGTTAGTCGGAATCGATACAATGCACCAGGCGTTCTTGTTACTCATCATCCTCTCCCGGTACTCTTTAAGTGCTGTATTACTGGCTTTTTGCACCCGCACGACCCGGTCCGGGTTTACATCCTTTAAGAGTTCGGGATCTGAAGCGGCGATACTGACAAAAGCAGCCCCCTGACGTACGTAAGACAGATAAAACTCTTTCTGCCAATCCGGGAACTCGTCAAAGATCTCTTCAGGGGCCTGTAAAAACCTAATTTTGGAGGATAATTCATCTTTCCAATTCAGAACAACCTCTCTGGCACCAGCTTGATAAGCAACCTCAGTGATTGCCCTGGCAAATGGTGCACACTCAATAGGCGAGTTAATTACAAGCGTCTGGCCTTTTTGAATGTTTACACCGGTTTTAACAACAAGTTGTGCATACTTATTGAGGATTGTAGTGTTCATTATGTCTCCTTTCATGAGCTCATCTTGCCATTATTTATTCTTATCATATAGTATGCTCTTTATCATAATATCAGTAGACATGACAACTGTAATTATATTTCTTTGTAAGGCTATCCCTCTCACTGCTGAAAATAAGAAGAAGCGCTATTAACTTTCTCAAATAGCGCTTGCCCTGCTGAGTAATTACAGAAAATCGGCACGTATCGGCGTAAAGGCATCAATAATAACAGAGTTATCCTCAAGAGCAACAACACCATGCACAGTGTTGCGTGGAGCATAGTAGGTATCGCCACTCTTTATTATCCGCTTCTCTGCACCGACAGTCAACTCAAAACTTCCCTGAGTAATATAGCCAATCTGTTCATGCTCGGCATGACTGTGCGGCTGGCCGATACCGCCTTTTTGAAAAACAAACTCTACTAACATGAGGCCTTCACCGTAACTTAATACCCGGCGTGTTGTTTTGGCATCCAGTTGAACATAAGGTAACACAGTTTCACTCATAACTATTATTCTCCTAATCATATTTAAAAACTCGCTATGAACCCAAATAAAGATTTTCTCCTAGCACGATGTTAGTAACACTCCCACTCTACTGCTGGATCTGTGCCCATACTGACATCATGCCTGAAACCCTTACTGGATACTATAGACTTAATATTAAAGTAATTAAAAGGCTTTGTCCAGTTGGAATACGCGAAATCAGCCCTGCTTTTCGTGACCGCCGCCACAGCAGCAACCGCCATGATTGTGCTGATCCTGACCACCGCCACAGGCCTGCTTCGCGCCATTTTCCAGCCTCATTTTCTTCATGCTGCCGCATTTGGGACAGGCAAGCTCATAGCCATGCTTCCCCCCCTCAGTACAGGGAGGCGCTTCCCAGACCTGGTGACAATCGGTACACTCAAAAATCCTGTTTTTCATAATATAATTTCCTCCTTCAATAATAATAGCCCGGCCTTCTACCAGAGCCATTGCAACCTTATTTCTGGCAGATTGCAGAATCCTTTGATAAGTCGGCCTGGACAGGCCCATAACAGATGCACAGGTAGCCTGTTCCCAGCCTTTGTTGTCTTTCAGACGAATTGCTTCCAATTCTTCTAATTGTAAAATAACCGGTTTCTCACTGCCCTGCAAATGGGGGGAGAATTTCCGGCAAAGCGGCGCTTCGTCGACAATACCGCAACAGCGTTTTCTTGGCACTTATTATCAGCCTCTCATTCGGGCATATGCTCAAATTAATTATACCCCAGATTATTCCATTAAACAATAAGAAATAAAAAAAAGTCTGAACCCATTTCCTTAAGTTAGACTTTCGTTAGTCATACTACCAATTTACGCTCTTACGCAGCTTAGGTGATAAAATCATTGCAATCACCAGGCCTACCCCGGAGGTCATTAACGAACCCGGCATATTAGCAAATGCCGTTGCCAGGCTGCCTGTTACCTGCCACCAGGCGATAATATAGCCACCTAACGTCCAGGCCGCGGCCAGCACACAGCCTAAAACCGCTCGCCAGACCCAGCCATTACCGGCCCAGATTGATATACGTGCAGGCCATAGGCCCTTGGCGACTGTCCCGGCAATGAGCCCGGCTACTCCTTTAATGACAAATGACCACAGGGTATACGGTGAAAAACCCATAATAAGATCATAAAAAGCCGACCCAATGGCACCGGCTAACCCGGCATAGATACCGCCAAAGCAAATACCGACCGTAAAGAGAAAAGCTGTGCCAAGATGAACCATAGCCCCAACACCAAACGGAATTTTAAAGGAGGTTGCAATGGCGCACATGGCAGCCAATACCCCGATAAAGACAATATCTCTTACCGATAATCGACGTTTTCCAGTCATTATCCGACTCCCCCTTCATTCATAATACCTTGCGGCATTTAGCCCACTCCTCGCCCAGCCGGGGCAGCGCGCTTTCCAGCAGTACGCCTTCCCGGGCAGGCGTACCGGCCACAAAAGTCGCTTTAATCGCCGTTGCCACGAAATCAGCGGCCAATTTCATAGCAACCGGCAAACTGAGCTTATAGAGTAATGCTCCGGCTACCACACTGGCAAAAATATCGCCTGTTCCGGGATAGCGTGCCGGAATATGCTCACAAACCACCTCTTGGAAACTACCACTCTCCCGCTCATAACCAATATTCATGATTTGCTGATTGATTAGAGGAATTCCGGTCACGATCACAATTGACGGCCCGAAGTCAGCCAGCCGGATCAACCACTGCTTCAACCGCTCCGGTTCAACCACCTGTTCCTCATACCGTTCCCCTAATAGGAAACAGGCCTCAGTAAAATTAGGGGTTATAATGTCAGCCTTGCTAACAAGCCGCTTCATGTGTTCCTGCATTGTTGGCGTATAGACCGAATACAATCTGCCTTCATCGCCCATCACCGGATCAACCAGTACAAGCGGCCGGTTGCCCGAAAACTCATCAATAAAATGGGTTACTGTATCAATTTGTTGTTCAGACGCCAGGAAACCACTGTAAATACAATCAAAGGTAATCCCTTCCTGCTTCCAGTGGCGATAAAACGCAGGCATGCGGTCAGTAAAGTCACAAAAAGCGATATCCCTAAACCCCCCCAGATGTGTGCTGAATATGGCAGTAGGTAACGGACACACCTGAATTCCCATGCTTGATAGAATAGGGATAATTACAGTTAAAGAACAACGGCCAAAACAGGAAATATCATGCACAGCGGCCACCCGCGGAATTGGTCTCATCGCTTTCTCCCTTCGTAAATTGCATGTCTGGATATTCTTTTCCTTCGCTATATCATGCAGGATTTCGACTATTTCCCAGGAAATAGCAACAGTTTTTCGTCAATAAGTATTATTTTATCCGGTAGTTATGGATTATCTAGCGACACCCTTGACCCCGGTGCAGTGGTATTTTTACCTGTCCTGTCAAAATTCATGATTAAAATTGCCACAAGTGTTAATAGCCCGCCGCCAAGCTGGACCGGCAGCACACTTTCGCCTAGGATATAATAGCCGCCCAGCACGCCAACAACAGGAACCAGGTTAAGATATAATGTCGTAATGGCAACATCCAGGTATTTAAGCGCATACATGTATAGCAAATAACAAATCACAGAACAGCACACCGCCAGAAATAAGATATGCCAGAAGGCTGTTAACGAGAACATGCGCCACTCAGCCCATTCTGGCAATGACAACGGCAGCAAGAAAAATGTACCTATCACGGTTTGATAGGTAGTCATACAGAGGCCAGAGTACTTATTTTGCAGTGATTTATTCACAAGGGTATAGACGGTCCAGGCAAGCATTGACCCTATGATAAAAAGATTACCCACAAAGTGCACTGAGCTGAAATCAAGCGCACCATTGGCGGCAACTGACAGGTACATACCAATAGCAGCAATAAGCATGCCGGCTATTTTCAAAGGTGATAGCAGGGCATGAAAAAACAGCACATCCAGGCTTATTGCAATAATCGGGATGATTGTCACAATCAGCGAGGCATTGACAACCGTGGTTAGCTGCACCCCTATATTCTCAAAATAAAAGTACAAGGTAATCCCTAAACAGCCTGCCACTGTCATGCGGGGAATATCAGCCTTCGCTATTTTTGCAGCAGGTTCAATCTTTCTGAGCAGACCCCAGAGCAGCACAGAGGCAATGATAAACCGGATGAGCGCCAGCGTAACCGGCGGCACTTCGGCAACAGCAATTTTTATGCTTATAAAAGAAATGCCCCACAGGACAACTGTTACAAGCATCATTAGGTTTGCTATTAAATACTTGCGGTCCCGGGTCTTGATACCTTGTTGTGTTCCTAGCCTATTTGTGTCCATAATACCCTCCTGTTTTTTTCCTATCATATCGAAAAAACAAGCAGGCGTATTGTAAAAAATTGATTGGCCGCTTACCTCAGCTTCTGGTATTTCTCCGGAGTCACGCCGGTATGGCCTTTGAATACTTTAATAAAATGACTTTGATCATAGAAGCCGCTTTCATGGGCTACCTCAATAATATGCTTGTTCTGACGCAGCTGTCTTTTGGCATAATTGATTCGCAGCAGCGTTTGATAGGTGTGTGGCGGTATCGTAAATTCTTCTTTAAAAGAGCGAATAAGAGTAAACTTATTTAATCCGGAGACTTGCTCTAATTCTGCCAAGGTAACCTTTTTCAAAAAATTCTCCTGCAGGTAGTCTTTGATGGCAGTTAACTTGAATAATTCTTTAGGCTGCGTACCGTGAGGCAGCTGGCTCATATCTTTAACTACCTGCTCTAACAGAGCCATAATATTCGCCTCTTTTTCTAAAAGACTGGCAGGGCCTGTCAGGCTTTTAATCGCATTACCCATAACAACAAAGGCCTGAGCCTCTGACATATCTGTTACGACAGGGCCATCAGCCAGACTCAGTCCCTTATTCTCAAAGAATTTCCTGCTCCAGCCAGCATCAAGAAAAAGCATTTTATATCGCCACTGGCTTTCTGCCTGAGGGTTACAGGAATGCACCACACCGGGCGGAATCAGCACCATCGATTTAGGACAAACCTCAATGATTTTTCCATCATACCAGAAAGTGCTTGTGCCATAATCCACGATACCAAGCGAAAACTCCTCATGAGCATGCTTTTTATAGGAAAGCTGACCGACAGCACACAGTTTTAGTTCAAAAAACGGTAAATCAGCATCACGATAAAACTGTATTTCCTGCATTGCACACCTCTCCATTTATGAGTTGCCTGTTAGCGATATCAACCAGCCTGCCCATCGGCCTCTTCTGCTGCCACAGCTGTTGACGACCGCATACTCTGCAGTTGAGTTAACAGCATTCCTGCCAGCATTAAGGCACACCCGATTAATTCTTTAAAGCCTAAACGTTCATTAAGCAGCAGAAAACCGCCAATAGTGGCAAAAACGGTTTCCATGCTAAGAATAATGGCAGCATGAGAAGGGGGCGAGTATTTCTGCCCAACTACCTGCAGGGTATACGCAATTCCTACCGAAAAAATCCCGCCGTATAAGATGGGTAACAGGGCCCCGGTCAGCCCCTCGCTGGTTATTGTTTCCAAGCAGAAGGCAGTACCCAGACTTAGTAACCCACAGGTAATAAATTGAAAGAGCGATAACTTCAACACATCCACCCTGTTGGCATAATGGTCAATCAGCAGAATATGAACAGACCAAAACAAAGCCCCCACTAATTCCAGCAAGTCACCGTATGAAATGGAGAAATTCTCTTTTACACATAATAAATATAGACCTGCAAGGGCCAGCATTGAACTGAGCCAGGTAGTAATGCTGACATAATGTTTTAGAAAAATCCCTAAAATCGGAACAAGTACAATATAGAGGCAAGTAATAAATGCAGCCTTGCCTGCAGTAGTATAAATAAGACCAATCTGTTGCAAAGACGCCCCTGCAAACAGGATTAAACCGGCTAAAATACCCGCCCTCACTGCTTCTTTGGATCCGCTTCCCGGTACCCGCTGCGGCTTGTGGCGATAGTGAAGGATCAGCGGCAGAAGTGAAAGACTGCCCAACGCAAATCTTATCCCATTAAAAGCAAAAGGCCCGATATGTTCCATACCCACCCGCTGGGCCACAAAGGCCAGCCCCCAGATGGCTGCTGCCAGTAACAGCAGCAGATTTGATTTTAAAGCACTCATTGTCTACAAACCCCTTTATATTTTGTCATGTATACTATTGGCTTCCATTACACTAAATACTACAAAAGCTTGCTAATTCCTTCATTGTGTTACTTTTCGCTGCAGCCGGATCAGCCGCAATAACAACACAACCGCCCCTACGGCTAAGCCTGCAATAAACCCCACCCAGTAGCCATATGCTGTTAAGCTTGTAAACTTAGCCAGCAGATAGCCGACCGGCATCCCAATGACCCAATAGGACAAGACAGCCATCAGAAAGGTCACCCGCACATCTTTATAGCCGCGCAAAGCCCCCTGAATAGGAGCCGCAATGGCATCAGACAACTGGAAAAAGACAGCATACACCAGAAAGTTCCGGATTAGTTCCAGTACGCCGGGTTCCTGGGTGTACAGCCCGGCAATTTGGCGGTTAAGTGCCAATAGCCCAATCGCAAAAAAGCCGGCAATCGTTACCGCAATACCGAGGCCAAGCTTGCTATATTGCCTGGCGTCATGATACCGGCGGGCCCCAACTTCATAGCCGATGACAATTGTCAGGGTGATCCCAATGCTCAGGGGCACCATATACACTAAACCGGCAAAATTAATGGCTGCCTGATGGGCAGCGATCACAGCGGTTCCATACTCGGCCATCAGCAGGGCCACAACGCCAAAAATGCTGACTTCACAGAATATCGATAAACCAATGGGCAAACCAACTGTAAGCAGTTCCCGCCAGGTCTTAAGGGAAATGCCGGCAAGGCTGCCAAATACTTTGTACTCTCTAAATGGCTTCAGATAATGAACAACACCCATGCTAATTAAAGCCAGGCACCAGTAGGTTATGGCTGATGCATACCCGGCCCCCACCCCTCCAAGCCTGGGAAAGCCGCCGTAACCAAAAATAAGCAGATAATTGAGCACGATATTGATGGGCACTGCACAAAGAGTTATCATCATCGTAATGCGCGTATAGCCGAGAGCATCGATAAAATTCCGGAAAACCGCAGAAACAAACAAGGGCAGCACCCCTATCGCCAGCGCTGCCAGAAACCGATAAGCTATGTCATGGACAGCCGGTTCGAGCTTCATGGCATTCAGCAAAGGGCTAAGTACCGCTGAGCCGCCGGCTATTACAATAACCGCAAGGGTGATGGCTATATATACACTCTGAATCAACAGGAATGGCATATCCTTTTTCCGGCCGGCGCCATGGAGCTGGGCCAGGATTGGCGTTATTCCTGCCAGGACCCCGCCAATCCCGGTGAAAACAGGCATCCACAGGTTTGAACCAATAGCAACCCCGGCTAAATCATAATGGCTTACCTTGCCTGACATTACTGTATCAAAAAAGCCTGTAGCCATGAGCGAAAGCTGGGTAATAAATATTGGAAAAAAGATAATAAGAAATTGCCGCACTTTATCTTTAATCGAATGGGTTTGTCTCACTTGGCACCTCAAAATTAAGAAGCCAGACTAGAGCCTGGCTTCGTCTCCATATTCTGTAATTATATTATCACTAATCCACACACCGCGTCCAGCTAAACCCGGCAGGAAACACATTTGTCTTATTCTCTAAAACATGATAACGATAGCACGCACCCGGGCGTTCGGTTACACTGACCTGATCGCGGTTTATCAGGTCAACTGCATACAAACCCAGGTTCGCAATAAAGGCACATAGATGATGATGTATAAACTCCACACTTTTCAGCTCAGTTGCAAGTGCTCTGTCCATATATTGCGGGATATCGGCAGGTTGAAGAATACTGCTGACAGACTCGCCTTTTTCATCAATGTATTCTATCCATTCCCATTTGAGCGGCAGTGTCTGCTGATACCTTTTTTTTATAAAAGGCCGGGCCTGGCAAACCCAGGCAAACGGGCTATTGATCCCATATTGTTTAGCCCATTCCGCTGCTTGCGCTGTTTTTTCCCGGTATGATAGTGCTACCCCGAGATGTGCAGGCAATTCGGAATCAACGACCTCAACCCATATCGATTGAGCAAGCGGTAATAAGTTCCCATACTCCACCTCACGGGCAAATGAATTTAGTGAGGAAGACGCTTTAGAAAAAGAAGCCAGCAAAGTTGATGCATCAAAAATTTTAGCGTTCACATTATTGTAGTTAATACCCTGCCAGTAAGTGGTCATGGTATCTACTACCTTGAATTTTGCGCCCTGATGCTTATCTGGTGAGACTGTTGCCTGCTTTAAAATGTCTTGTAGTATTTTCATTGATTCACTTGCTCCTGTCACCTTTTCATCTAATTTTCCCACCCCTGTGTTTGTTTATGTAACAATGAGCCACTAACAGGGTTAAAAAATCCTTTCTTTTAGCCAGCAACAGGTAGATAATTGACTTCTTTAGCAAAAAAAGAATACTGGTTATGTTTAACTATTGTGTTTTTTGCAAAACCACCCCCCTATTGACGCTATATGAAACAATCTCTATAATAATTAGCAAGCACTTATATCTTTGTACAGCGAACATAAGAGGGGGAAATCTAAAATGCAAACAACACGAACAGCCTCTGGTGCAACGGCAGCGTCTGTGCAGCCGACAAGACAGCGGGTAGTGTTAGTGGCAATTCTGCTCCTAACCTTGCTCGTAGCTTACCTGGATAGGGTAAATGTGTCTGTTTTACTTGCCGACAATACCTTCCTTACTGAGATGGGGATTAAGGGTCAACCGGTTCAAATGGGACTGTTAATGACATTATTCTTAATTGCTTATGGTGTAGCTAACGTGGTACTCAGCCCGCTTGGTGATTACATAGGTCCCCGGAAAGCCATGTCGATTTCCATCCTGCTGTGGACCATCTCGGTTGTTATCGGCGGCTGGGCAATGACTTTTGGTACCATGCTTGTCGCCAGGATTATCCTGGGCATCGGCGAAGGCATGCACTGGCCGATGCAGAGTACTTTCGTCAAAAACTGGTTTCCCCCCAACGAGCGTGGCAAAGCCAACGGTGTCTGGCTGATCGGTCTGATGGGCGGTCCGGCTCTGGCAATGCCCTTCTTCACCTGGATTGTTTCGACATGGGGCTGGCGTCCCAGCTTTTTTGTCCTTGGTGCGCTAGGGCTTATCCCCTTATTGTTACTCTGGTTTTATGTAACTGATCATCCGCGTCAGCACAAACGGGTCAATGCAGCTGAATTAGAGCATATCGAAAGTGCGTTAAAGATTGAAGCCGAAGAAGAAGCCAAAATTAAAACAGAAAGCTTAGGCGAACGCCTTAAATCTTTTGTACTCAACTACCGTTTCTGGCTGTTGACAGTTAATTATTTCTGCATCGCCTGTATCTGGTGGGGCACCATGGCCTGGCTGCCCTCTTATCTCAAAGCCGCCCGCGGTTTCTCCTGGTCGGAAATGGGTGCACTGGCCTCGTTACCCTATATTCTTGGCAGCCTTAGCATCCTGTTCTTTGGCCATCTGGCTGACAAATACGGCCGCCGCGCCCCGTTTATTGCCATTGCGCATCTCGGCTCAGGTCTCGGGCTTTACTTTGGGGCCACAGCAACTGATAATCTGACAGCCGCCCTGCTTATCTCCGCAGGTATCGCGTCAGTGGCTATCGCGCTGCCTTCTTCCTGGGCGATTCTCCAGCGCATCGTACCAGGTAAAGCCATCGGTGCCGGTGCGGGCATGATGAACGGGCTTAGCAACGGCGGGTCAGCCTTTGCCCCTGTACTCATCGGCTTTTTTATCAGTGTAACCGGCAGCTATGTGGGCGGTCTGATGTTCCTGGTCGGCATTGCCGCTCTTGGCTGTGCGTGCATGACCATTCTCTCCCTGCAAAAATATTAATTTGGGTAATTTACCCCATTTCTTGCAGGAAATATGAAGTCAATCTAGTATATGCTTACCTGGAGGGATGAAACATGCTAAAAGAATTTAACTTAGGTCTTGGTGACAACCAAGTCAAACTCGAACTGCCTGAAGAACAAGTAATTCATGTTGTGGAAGGCAAACACGCTGATGCGATTACCGATGTACCTGCTGCGGTAAAAGCGGCACTAAATAATCCGATTGATTCACCACCCTTAAACGAGGTGGTAAAGACTGGTGATACAGTTGCGATCATCGCCAGTGATATTACCCGTCAATGGATTAAATATGATCAATTTCTGCCCAGTTTATTAAATGAACTGAATGCAGCAGGCGTGCCTGACAGCAATATCAAGCTGGTTGTCAGCCTGGGGGCACACCGCCACCACACGGACAAGGAGAACGTCCTTGTATATGGCCAGGAGGTTGTCAGCCGTATACAGATTGAACAAAGCTATGCACCGGCCAGCGAGGATTTCATTCACGTCGGCACCACCTCACGCGGTGTGGAAACCTATATCAATAAACATGTTGTTAACGCCGATAAGGTCATCCTGACAGGGGGGATTGTCTATCACCTCATGGCAGGTTTTGGCGGTGGCCGCAAGGCCATCATGCCCGGAGTTGCCGGTTATTCCAGCATTCAGGGCAATCACAGCTTCTGCCTGCACGATGTTGTCGGCCAGGGCATCAGCCCCAGCTGCATCTCCGGCAAGCTGGCAGGTAACAATATGCATGAGGATATGACCGAGATGGCTGCCATGGCCAAGCCGGCTTTCCTGCTTAATGCCGTTTTCACCCCGGAGGGGAAATTTGCCCGCTTTGTGGCCGGTCACTGGTATAACGCCTGGCTTGACGGCTGCAAAACGGTGGAAGAGATTTTCGGCGTACCCATCAGCGCTAAGGCTGATCTGGTTATTGCGTCTGCCGGCGGCTTCCCCAAAGATATTAACCTGTATCAAGGCTCCAAAACGACCGATAACGCCTATATGGCTGTTAAAGAGGACGGCGGCGTTATTATTATCCTGTTAGAATGCCGTGATATTATGGAACCGCCTGATTTCAGCGGCTGGTTTAACTACGAATCCCTCTACGACCGGGAAATAGCGCTGCGCAAAGCCTTTACTGTGCCTGGTTTTATCGCCCTTAAAACCGGTCTTATGGCCAGTAAAGTTCCGTTCATTATTGTCACCCTCCCGGAAAACAAGGATTTCATTGAAAAAGCCGGCTTGATTGCCGCTACTACCATTGAAGAAGCTATGGCAATTGCCGAACAAAAGCTAGGCCGCAAAGATTACACCATCACTGTTATGCCACATGCGGCTAATACTGTGCCGTTGCTGCAAGATTAAATTCCCGCAAGAGGACTAAAAACCCCGCTTAAAACTTATTGTTTAAGCGGGGTTTTTAGTCCTCTTGTATTGGGTACAGGAGATAGCGTAATATGCGCAGTCCCCCTTTAGCGAAATTACTTTTTCAGCTGTCTTTTTCTTCCTGAAGCAGACGTTTATAATAAAAGCCGCTGGTATACAGCGCCGCAGCCGGATTATGGCCGGTAACCCGGTCTTTGGTAATCAGTGTTGTCACCGGGGCTTTTGAATATTGAATAAACAACGAGTCATGCCCAACACATAAGCCGTTGATTACATTAAGATCAGTCTGTTCGTTATTTAAGAGTTTTGCCTGCATGACCGGATTACATAGTGATTCATGACAGCCTTTATTGATCTTTAACTCATCCGGTATTCCAATCCGGCTTTTATCAATCGAACCAACTTTACATAACACACTATAACTTTCCAAGCCTTTCGCTTCCAGTATTTGCGCGAAAATTTTAGTTTCATTGATTAATCCCGCACAGGTGGCAATGCCAATTTTCCTGGCGCCCAGCCGTTTGGCAAAAGCAATGATCTCTTCAACCCTGGTTAGCTTGCCATAATATAACCCTTCAATTTCCGCAGCGGAACGGGCAATCCTGGCCATTAAATTGTCGCCGCGATATAATTCGACAATGTTTTCCAGTTCGGCCTTATCGGCATTTGTCGTAAGGCAAAATTGCGGAAAACTCTTTGTTCTGGTATGGCAGTTCAATACCCCGCAATCACTGCAACTTAGCTTTTTATCCGTTTTTCCTTTTTGCTTGCTCATAAGACCCTCCCACTGCTGATGTTAAAGACTCGGACAGCTTATAAATAATTGATCAAACTTCCCCGATAAAACATCTGTTGTCACAGGTAAAACCATCTGGCTGCTAAGTCTATCCCTGTTTTTTATTAAATTCTTTTGCCATTAAAAGTCTGAGCTTTGTTGCTCTCTCATCACAACACAATAGAAATTTACACAGCATAGCATGATGGAAAGAATGGCAGGGTTCTAATCCCACAATTTTCTTTAGCTTTTCTAGCCTGAATTTTAAAGTATTACGATGTATAAATAATCGGCTGGCAGTTAAAGAAATATTTAGATTATTAGTAAGAAGACACTCTAAAACTTTGTGCATATCGTAGCGATCCCTGACTTCATCAAATTTATGCCCTAATTCTTGTAAGGCCAGGCAGGAATCATAGCTTGTACACTTGTTATCAAACAAATAGTTCAATAATATGTCAAATTCATAAATTGAGCAGACCGTGTTTGAGCTGGCGTAACCCAGCGCAAATAGCGCTTCACGGTAAGACTGCTGTAGTTGCAAATCCTTCAAAGCCCAGCCGCCAATTCCCACTTTGATTTTTAGTGGCGGCTGAACTGACTTTAATATATCAATAACACCTGACATAAAAGCATTGAATTTTCTGGCATCGAAGCCATCAGGTGCTGACTTAAGAATGCATAAGTCTTTCTTATAAAACAAAACCATATCTTTAGCAGTAAAAAAAGTTGCTTCTTTTACTGCTTTCAATACACACTCTCTTATGCGGTCGGAAAGCAAGTTTTGCAGAGTGACAAATGCACTATCGTTAATCTTGGGTTCCAGTTTAATCACAATGACCATACGAGGCGTGTTAAAGGTGTAATTTACCATCTCGGCCAGGTTATTAATGTCATCTGCAGCAATATCCCGGTTGTCGGCGAAAAGTAAGGTTACCAGTTGTTCTTTTATCCGGTTTTCCGATCCATAATCGGCCAGGAACATTTCCCGTTCCAGGATGAGTTCTGTAACCGTCTTGATTAAATTAGCCATAGGGCGGACATCTTGTGGGTTTCCGGTCACGCCAACTACCCCGACAACCCGCTCGGTCAGATCAATCGGCCACATTACGCCAGGCAAAGCCCCTGCATAACTGTCTATCTCATCCGGATAAATCTCTACGACACGATTTTCATCTACAGCCAACTTGCCGCCCTTATGGAACGTATTGATGCGGTCAGCTTGGCCGGAGGCAATGATCATTCCATTACAATCCATAATATTGACATTTCGGTTCACAATGCCCATAAGATGATCGACTATCTTTTGAGCCATCTCTGTAGAAATAATCATGTTAACATCTCCTAAGTATGGACAAAGGGTTAACTTAAACAACTGCATTTTCACGAAGAGAGACATAACCGCCCGGAAAGTGGGCGGTTATACTTGTTCTCCGACTGTCGTGTCATGCGGCTGTAGTTTGGCTGGGCAGCACAAGACGCCAGTTTCGGCGGCAACAGTACCTTTAGGCTCTTGTCTTTGAGATAATTATTTAACTGTTTCTACGATAGAAGCTTTTATTGTTTCGGGAGTCAGTTCCTGGCCCAGACCGGGAAGTTCAGGCACTTCGTACATTCCATTTTTAGGCATATAGTTGTAGGTGCAGGTTTGCGTGTTCGGTTTCAGCAAAGCGTATCTGTGCAACTCATGAATAATAAAGTTGGGAATGACAGCTTCAATGTGCAAAGCCGCAGCAGTAGAAATTGGTCCGCCGCAAACATGGATCTGTACGGTTACGTCATAGACATGGGCCATATCACATATCTTTTTCACTTCCGTAAATCCGCCGCAAGTACACATGTCCGGTTGGATAACATCAATTGATCCATCTTCAAAAAATGGCCGATAACCCCACCTTGTATAGATCCTTTCACCTGCTGCGATGGGAATATTGACATGATCTGCAACTTTTTTCATCTGTTTGGGATTTAACGGCATCACTGGCTCTTCCAAATAATAAATGCTTAAATCCTCAATCATTCTGCCAAATTGAATAGAAGAGGTGGTATCGGTAAAGGCATGCAACTCTGTAATGATATCGACATCGGTACCAACGGCTTCTCTTATTGCTTTAAGTCTATTATAACCGAGTCTTAGCACTTTGTCAGGCAGCACACCTAAAAGGTTCTGTTGATTCCAGTTGCCCCGGGAATCCATGGCAAGGGGATCCACTTTAATTGCATCATAACCCTCAGTAACGGCAATACGCGCAGCCTCGGCATAATGAGCAGGTTCTACCAGCATGGCTTTATCGGCGCCATCACCCCAGCCAAATTGGATTTGACTGGCATAGGTTCTGATTTTGTCCCGGGTTTTTCCGCCCAGCAGCTGATAAATGGGTGCATTCAGCACTTTTCCTTTAATATCCCACAAGGCGATATCAATTCCACTCATGGCGGCAGTGAATACCGTGCCACCGCCTTGGCCCCAGAATGTTTTTTTCTGCATTTTATCCCAGATAGCTTCATTTTTCATGGGGTCCATACCAATGATTATCTTCGCAAGATCCTTGGCCATCCCAAAGCCTACTGAAGCACCCACACCGTAAGCCAGGCCAACTTCGCCGAAACCTGAAATTCCCTCATCGGTATTAATCCTTACAACCACCGGGCGCCATTTGCTGGTAGCAGACGAAAAATCATTGGCTACATCAACAATATCAACACTGGTAATTTTCACTATACTACCTCCCTAATATATTGTTATATATTGAGACCAGCACCATGAAACGCTTCGTAGTGCTGGCTGTTACAACCTTTTAATACTTATGGGCGACCAGCACGGCTGCAATTACTGCTGCAAGAAATCCAACTCCCACCAGACAGAGCAACCCGGTGCTGTAACTGCCGGACAGGCTGATAAAGAAACCTATTACGACTGGCGATAGCGAGGAAAAACCGGTGGCTAAGCCGTTCATGGTTCCTGCAGCGGTCGACAGAGATTTCGCGGGCACCAAACCCTGAAGCAGTGTCCAGGCTGAGGAGGTCGCCATTGAGGTAAAACCAAAAGCACAGGAGAGCAGAATCGCGGATAAATATTTTCCCGGGACGGTGGCAGCCAAATAAATTGATGATGCTCCCAAAAGCATGGTCACGCAAAGGAGGGGCGCGCTTCTGCCGATCCGGTCATTAAGCCAGCCGTTAACGGCTTTGGTCATCACTGTTAAAATGAATGGCAGTGATGCCATCCAGCCCATTTCTGTCCAGGAAAAATTGCGGGCTGACTTCAGGTAAGTGGGCAGCCAGGATACCAGACCCCAGAACATAAATTGCAGACAGACATACCAAAACACCAACAGCCAGTAACGGTAATTGAGGGCAAACGGTTTTACCCTTTGCAGAAATGACTGTTTATCTCCGGCCGGAGCATTTTCCTTGGCCAGGCCTTCTTCAATATACTCGAGTTCTAGGGCATTGACTTTTTCACTTTCACGGGGTGTGTCTTTGGTATGAAACCACAGCAGATACAACGGGATCAAACCGAGTGCGATACAGATAAAAAAGGTGTCCCGCCAGCTATAGCTGCCAATAATATAGGTAAAGACCGGCATGGCTATCGCGGGCGCCAATGACTGACCAATAATCCAGGTGGCGTTGGCCCGCCCCCGTTCCTGTGGCGGAAACCAGTTCTTTATAAACAGGCTTTGCATGGGGTAGTAAAAACCTTCACCAATCCCCAGTAGTATCCGGGCAATAATAAACATAGAGAAGCTTATGGCAAAACCACCGATAAATAAGGATATCGTCCACAACACAATGCAAAAAACCATTGCTTTGCGCGGCCCCAAATAATCCCCTAACGGACTGAGGGTAACATTGGCCAGTCCGTAGGCTGCTAAAAATGCGGACATCATCATTCCGATTTGTACAGGCTGGCCTTTTATTCCCATATCCAACAGAAAGTTATCATTTGCAGCCAGAACAGTAACATTAACACGATCCAAATAAGCTACCATAATACCGATAAATAGTACCGCTACAATAAAAAAGCGGCGCCGTGTTGGCTGTAGTTCTGCGTTACTGGCAATTTTAGTGGGTATATTCTCAGTTGACATTTCATTCTCCTCTCAACATTAGTAAGGAATTCATAAATTGCTGGAATGCAGGGCTAATCCCCGCCTAAATTACCGGCCCCCGCATATAGATGTCCATAGAATTGGTATATCCCGAAATCTCGGCCTTGGTCATCGCACCTGACGCTACATGTATCAATTCTTCCAGTACGCGTTGCCCCGCGTCAGGAATATTATCGCCGCCATCAATCACCTCACTTAGATTTATATCAATGTGATCGCTCATTTTCTCCGCAGCGGTCCGGCTGCCGGTAATTTTTAGCACAGGCACGAACGGAAACCCCTGAGGTGCCCCCCTGCCGGTGGCAAAAGCAATGATATTGCAGCCTGCGGCGGCCAAACCGGTAAGGATTTCCGGCTCACGACCGGGGGAGTCCATGACTACCAGCCCTTTTACTGCCGGATGTTCGCCATACTCATAAACTGCCTGAATCGGCACCGTTCCCGCCTTGGCAATAGATCCGAGCGATTTTTCCTCAATCGTGGTAAGCCCGCCCTTAATGTTGCCACCTGTAGGTTGTCCACCGCGGATATCTTCGCCAACTGCCATGGCCCGCTTCTCCATGCGGGTCACCAGGTCAAGAATCTGTTGTCCCACCTCCTCAGTGGCGGCATGGCCGGCCAGAATATGTTCGGCACCAATAAATTCAGTGACTTCACCGAGGACAGAAGTACCACCAGCCTTAACCAGTAGATCGGATGCCACGCCGATAACCGGATTTGGTACCAAGCCTGAAGTTGTATCAGAACTTCCACATTTCATTCCCAGCACCAGCTTACTGACAGGCAGAGGCATTCTCGCCTGACGGGAGGCCACCGCTACCATTTCTTGCGCCAGCAGGATGCCTGCTGCTGCTGTACGCGCAGCACCGCCGATTTCCTGGACGACAAGATGCTCTACCCTTTTGCCGCAGGCTTTGATTCCTTCTATAACGCCGGTGAGACTGGTGCTTTCACAGCCTAGGCTGATAATAACCACCGAATGTAAATTGGGATTGCACCCTAACCCAATCAGGGTTTTATTGACAATTCCGATATCCAGCGGTGTCTGGCAGCATCCCTGATGATGCGTGAATCGCGTCGTGCCCTGTACTTGACTCACGATAGCCTCAACGACCTCATTGACGCACACTACCGCCGACAAAACTCCCACATAATTGCGTGTGCCTGCCGACCCGTCAGCGCGATGGTATCCCATAAAATCCATAATTAATCCTCCTTCCGTAAGTCACCGCGGCCGCGCAGGCTTTCAATATTTTGCACATGGGCGTGGCAGCCGGTAGGAATGGCAATTGTGGCCCGGCCGATGACCTCACCATACTTTATAATATTGTCTCCGAGTTTAATGGAGCGGCAGGCAAATTTATGTCCATATGGGATACTTTCCTGAATGACGACTGTAGATATATCACGATCCAGGCGAATCGCCGCCGTTTGACCTGCTTGCAAATCCTGTACGGCAGTCGCAACATTGTCTGCTGCCTTCAATAAAATTGCATCTATTGCCATAGTTTTTTTCTCAATCCTTTAGCTTTGAATATATGGATTATTATTTTACAATAACGGCCACGCCGTCGGGAATAACCGTAATCTGATAACATGGTCCGGCTTTTAACTTGGCCGCCGCCATTGCTTCTTCCAGGGTAAAGGCCGTTTCAAACCCCATATCCCGGATAAGTTGGTGATCACATTGGTCGGTTACAAAAATAACCGTGTATGCCAACAGAATACGGGCCATGATCTGCGTCGCCCACTGGTCAGGAATGGTGGCATTCTTGTCGGTCTGCATAATTATATCTATTGCCCGGCGGGCTCCGCCACGCAGCCATTCATACAGATCCTGACTGCCGTGACCGTCATTACAGGCGGCACAGGCGATGATCACACCGCCTGCCTTGCAGGCAGCCGCCGCGGAAGACAATGCTTTCACATGCTGATAAACGTTCTGATCAAGCGGGTAGCCACCGTTGGAAGTAATGACAATATCGGACTCTTTTCCCTCGACCTTTGCCAGTTCTTCGACGAACTTGCACCCTGCCAGATGGGCCTGCTCCGAATCGCCGGCAAAGGCACGTATGATTTTTTTATCAGCGTCGATAGCAACATTCAGGATAAATGCCAGCTTAGCCTGTTTCGCCGCATACACCATATCCTCATGCATTGGATTTCCCGCCAGAATCCCGGCTTTTGCCTTTTCATGGGCAATAAATTCGGCACAGTGGTTAGCCAGCACGGTTACATCACTGACGATGCCAGGTAAAACACTTTTACGGCCACCGGAAAATCCGGCAAACAAATGGGGCTCAATAAAGCCTTCGGCAATCAGTAAGTCGGCTTCCATCGCCAGTTTGTTAATTATCAGTTCTCCGCCGGACGGGAGTCTGCCGGCTTTAATCATAGTTTCTTTAGACCAGCAATTGTGTACAACAATCTTCTCATTCCGGAACATCTGTTCACCGAATTTATTCACCAGCTCCGCTTTGGTCGTCTCACGGTGAAAACCTGTAGCCACTAAAAAAGTAATTTCAGCCTCCGGATTACTGCTGCGGATTTCCTCAAGCAATAACGGCGCTATAATCTTAGTGGGTACAGGCCGGGTGTGGTCACTGGTGATGATGACTATTCTCCTACACCCTTTGGCCAGTTCACACAGGCGCGGCGAAGCGACCGGATTATCCAATGCCATGCGGACAAGGTCCTTTTCCCCGGCTTTCGCCTTATAATGATGTGACTTGGGTATTAAAACCCCCTGTAAATGATCGTCGGGAATTAGGGTCTCAATATAGGTTTTGCCATAGGGTATAGTAATAAGTGCCATAGGTTCTCCTTTCCGTAATATTTTTCAGAAGATGTTTACTTGTATTAATATTCGATCAATTCTAATCATTGACCTTGTATATCATGAACAATGATTGAAGGCAGCCCTATCTGCTTGTTGTCTACAGTGCACATTTTTTGTGCAGTGCAGCTGTTTTGGCAGTTAAACCGGTTAGGGTTGTCCCCAAGAGCATTTTTAAAGCTGGTCTGCTTTTTCATCCAGCAAATGCGCCATGGAACGCAATTCCTGTGTTGCCCCCGCCAGATGGGCAATAGCTTCTGAAACCTGACAAATCCCTTCTTCGACCTGACCAATCTGGTTATATGTCATGGCACTGCCGGTTTGAATCTTACTGATGGTTAAAGTGATTTTTGCAATTGATTCTGTACTGTTTGCCGCTAGCTTCCGGATTTCTTCAGCTACTACGCCAAAACCCCGCCCTTGCTCGCCGACCCGGGCAGCCTCAATGGCCGCATTAAGCCCCAGCAAATTTGTTTGTCCGGCAATCTCTTTAATAAAACTGATGACACGATAGGTCTCTGCTACCTGCTCCTGCGATTCTTTTGCAACCTGCGCCAAGGTCTGAGCAACGCTTGTTATTTCCTCGGACTGGGCAGTTACCTCTTCTGCAGTGCTGGCTAACGTACTGATGTTGTTTAGGAGCTGTCCTGCCATCTCCTTCAGTGTTTCATAATGGTCGGTTGACTGGGTAATTGCGACCGCGCCGATTATTTCCTGGCGCTTGTTGTAAATAGCGCCGACCCTTACCTGGTATTGAACACCATGCAGTTTTTTATCCATCCGTGCTGTTAAATAAGGCAATCTTTCGTTTACCAGACGGTAGATGGCAGATCCTGGTTTTAACGGTGAATTGATCTTAGTATGGAAATTAAGGTCCTTAGCAGGGCTGTACATCAGAATATCGTGCATGTCTGACAGGCAAACGCCGATTTCATGATCGAAAACCCGCTGTAAGATTGGTAAGACAGCGATTACTTTTTCTAGAATATTTTGATTCTCCTCAACCATTATTTTACTCCTTTCCTATTCTGCGGGAAGTGTGACTCCTCACTGTATAGTTTCATTTAAGCGGATTGATTACCTTTGTAAGCAGGGCACAATGATATACCGCCCAATACTCTTGTTATTGTCCACAGAGTACAGCTTACGGCTATCGCTGCTGATTAGGCCGATATATCATTTAGCCAGTACGGAATGCGCATTCTCAACTTTACTCATAGTAAACATCACAGATAACTTAACGGGAACGAAAATGCGCCCATGTCGGACGCATCACCGAAAACAGCCCGAACCTGAAAATCAGGCTCGGGCTGTTTTTTATATTTCTGCTATAACTATCAGTTCCGGATTTCCACTTCCATGATGATGCCGTTGGCTTGATCCAGGAACTTGCAGATACCGGCTACTTTGAATTGATAATATAATGGTATGGGTGAATCTTTATCTATCTTTTTCATGCACGTCACTCCAACTAAAGTCATTATGTCAATATGTTGTCATGTTGTATATACCACTGAATTTATTATAACATTAAACTTGGTTTAGACAATATTATTTTTGCAATATTTTATTTATTCTCATTTATCCGTACCCTGCTGAAAACAACACCTTACTTATATTGTTGTCCCTCAAACGTAATCAGGATCTCAACAATTTCAGGATAATTGCCAATCCGGATGGGCGGCCCCCAAGTGCCATAGCCACAGGAAACAATAGCCTGATAGGTGCCTTTACGCAAATACCCCCAATCCACTTCATAAATCCGCTCGGTCACCAGGCTATTAGGAAAAAACTGTCCATGGTGGGTATGTCCTGAGAGCTGTAAATCCACACCGTTTTGCTGACCCTCTGCCAGATTCTGCGGCTGGTGGTCCAGCAGGATGACCGGTGCCGACTGATCGACACCCTGCATAATTTCAGGCAGGGATACCCGGCCCTTACCGCTCATCCTGCCGGCCATGAGATCGTCCCGCCCCACTACGTAAAATTGCTCATTGATCTTCACATACCGATCACGCAAGACATGAACCCCGGCCTGCTGCAGGTACTCAACAGCCAGCTGACCATTACCGCCAAGATACTCGTGATTGCCCATGACAGCATAAACACCATACTTAGGGTTCAGCTTACTCAACGCTTCCGGCATTTTCTGCTCGACAAACCGGCTGACATCCTCATCAATGGTGTCCCCGGCGAAAAATACGATATCCGGTCCCAGCCCGTTAATCCGGTGCACCAGCGCCTCCAGACGGTTCTGATCGACAATGACGCCCAGATGAATATCTGAAACCATAACAGCCCGCAGGCCTGCCAGCCCGGCCACCGGTTTCTTAATTGTTACATCATAATGGTGAACTCTGGGGTTACGGGCATTCCAAACACCATAGACAAGCAGGCAGCCCACCATTACCATCACGCCAATGCCGACACCGGCGGCCGGCACCCTGTCGACTGCAGCCGCCGATAAAAACAGGCGCCCTGACAAACGAGCAAGATCGATAAACAACCAGATTAGGACTAAATAATACAGTGCCGCCAGCCAGTAATTGCCGATAACGGTAATCCAGTCATTCAGTACCCCCGGAAAATACGTTCTGCCGATCCTGGCAGCAAAGGGCGTAATAGCCATTAGCACATAGCAGCCCCAATAGAATACAGTGTAAGCCTCCAGCCCCTCGTAAAACGACTGAAGAATCCGCAGGCCAACATAATAGCTGGCTGCCGAATAGACTAAGAAAAACAAGCTTAACATACCGATAAAAAAAGAACTCATCGTTTGCTCCTAACTAAGTTTGAAGTCACTTTCCGGTTTTTTGTATACCTTTGGGATGTTGCTGCACGATCCTGCTACAGGTATACAAGGTGAAAATACAGTGATAAACAACTTTTTAACAGCCTGTGCAGGATTTTCCCCGTTTTTGTAGTAATTATTAAATCACTGCCGGAGAAAGACATTCCGGTCAATTTGTTAATCCGGTAAATTTTTTTATAAGCGGAGGAGAATTATCATGAAATCATTACAAGGTACAAAAACTGCCGAGAACCTAATGAAAGCATTTGCCGGCGAATCACAGGCCAGAACCCGTTATACCTATTATGCTGCCACAGCCAAAAAAGAAGGCTATGTGCAAATCTCCAACCTGTTTACCGAAACAGCTGACAATGAGAAGGAACACGCTAAGCGGTTCTATAAGTTTCTTATCGAAAGCTTAAACGGTGAGATGGTTAACATCCATGCTGATTACCCAGTTGCCTGGGGTGACACGAAGGCTAACCTGCTGGCTGCGGCTAACGGAGAAAATGAAGAGTGGGCAGAGCTGTACCCGCATTTTGCCGATGTTGCTGATCAAGAGGGCTTCCCCGCAGTCGCCGTTGTTTTTAGAAAAATAGCGGAAGTGGAAAAGCACCACGAAGCCAGATACAGAAAGTTGTACAATAACCTTGTCAACGAGACTGTACTCAAAAAAGACTGTTCAGTTGAATGGAAATGTAACAACTGTGGTTATATTCATACAGGCGACCAGGCACCCGAACTCTGTCCGGCCTGTATCCACCCCAAAGGCTTCTTTGAAGTATTTGTCGAAGCATATTAAGCACTGCTAAAGCAAAGCCGGAACCCTATCAAAACTAGGGTTCCGGCTTTCTATTATTCTATACAGGATTAAACTTACTACAGATCTCATCCTTTAGAATCGCTCAGGGAGAACCTCCAGCCAATAGCCGTCCGGATCGGAAATAAAGTAAATGCCCATTTCCTTATTTTCATAGCAAATACAGCCCATCTCCTTATGGAGCTGGTATGCTTTCTCAAAGTCACTGGTTATAAAGGCCAGATGAAACTCGTTTTCGCCGAGTTTATAGGCTTCCTGCCGGTCTTTGAGCCAGGTAAGCTCTAATTTGTGCGGTGTCTGGCCATCGCCCAGATAAACAATAGTAAAGCCCGGTTTCTCAATACGCCGTGTTTCTTTTAACTGCAGCGCCTCCTGGTAGAAGGCCATGCTTTTTTCCAGGTTTAGTACGTTAATATTATTGTGGGCAAATCTAAAATCCATGAGTTTTCTCTCCTTTTTAAACATAGTATTATCCTCGCCGGTTTTGGGTTCCACTCAGCCACAGCTGGTTAATAAAATCCTGAATATCATCACGTAAAACAACACCGTGACCTGTGCAAAAGAAATCAGGCTGGTAACCACGCAGTCTGCCTAACCCTGCGATAAACTGCTTAAAGTCTGCACCACCGGCAGCAGCCTGCGCCGCAACATATTGACAAGACCCCCGCCGGACGTAGTCACTATAAGTGACAAGTTCGCCTGCCGGCAAAGCTTCGCCAAAGTAACAGAAAAAGTCGCCAACAAACAATGCCCTGGAGATGTGATCATAGATTGCAACCGAACCAGGCGAGTGTGTATTGACAAATATGATTTCCAAATCGTCAATACCAGCTGGCGACAACTTGTATTCATCAGCCAATGGCGAATAAGCAACAAGCTGTGCCGCCAGCGGCGCTGCCAGGAACGGCAGGTCTGCAGGGTGCACAAATTTTTTGGCATGCCCAAATAGGCCAGCCCCCTCAACATGATCATGGTGCCCATGGGTGAGTAGAATATGGGTAACCTGATCAGGGGTCACACCAATTTCAGCAAGGGCCGCCACGATAGCCGGCTGATATTGCTTCAATCCTGTATCAATTAAGATGATTTGCCCGTTCCGTTGCAATACATATAAGTTAGTGTACGATGTAACGTCCCAGGTGTAAGTGTCTTCAACAGCTATTACATAAGCGCCGGCAACCATGCGAGACATTAAATAATTCATCTGTCCACCGTCCAAACTTTTTGTATTTTGGTTAATTTATATTACCACATTTTACAAGATCGAGCAACAAAGGCCCCTATCTCTTACCCGCAAGTTCCGGCAATTTATTTTATACTGGAAACCAAATTTTAAATATACTCCCTGCTCCAATCGTTGATATGATCTCAATCTGGCCTTGATGTCTTTCAACAATACTGAGGCTGAGCGCCAGTCCCAGGCCGGTGTTTGCTGGTTTGGTGGTGTAAAAGGGATCGAAGATTTGTTCTATTTGCTCTGGTGGGATGCCTCTCCCTTCATCTTGAACATACAAAATTATACCATTTGCTTCAGGGACAGCACCAAGTGTCAATCTGCCGTTTTTCCGCATCGCCTCAATGCCGTTGTAGGCCAGGTTCATGATCAGCTGTTCAATCTCTTCGGCATTTAGGTTCACCAGCGGTACATCCTCGCTTACCAGCAGTTCTGTCACAATACCACTCCTGGCAGCCGCCTGCTGAATAGCCGGATAAACCTTTTCAAGAATGTGACTAATGTTTTCAGGACTCTTTTGACTCGATTTATTGCGGGCCAATGATATAATATCTGTTACAAACGTCTCAATCTTATGTAATTCCTGCAAGATAATTGCTAACGAGTCACCTGAGCAATAGGCCGACTTTTTCTCCTGAAGCTGCAAATATCCCTTGATCACAGTCAGTGGATTTCTAATCTCATGGGCTACCCCAATAGCAATCCGCCCAATTAAGTCCCGACGTGAAATCCTGGCTGCTTCAACATCGTTTGCCTTTGGATACATACTATCCACCGAAAACACCCCCCCTATGCACAACACTTCTTCTCTCTAGTGTCTTTAAGACACTTAATTCGGCAGTTTTTTTAAAATCCCTTTCCAGTAAATGTCTTATGGACACAATAATTGAACCTGGGACATAAGCGCGTTATGGTAGTAGTAAGGAGTGTGGGCTTATGAAAACCCTGGGTACAAGAATCAAGCAATTGAGGACTCACCTAACGCAAGAAGAATTAGCTGCCATACTTAAAGTAGACCGATCAACCTTAGCCTCCTGGGAGGTTGACCGCCGGGAACCCGATATAGCAACACTGAGCCGCATCGCTTCCTATTTCCAGGTAAGTATTGATTGGCTTGTGGGTCATAAGCTTGATAAAGCCGCTAGTTCGTCAAAGTCAGTTTTGTTACACGAGGCTATTGGCAACTACCAGATAACGATTGATAAATCATGGGAGAAAGTAATTGCCACTGCCGAAGCCTATGGTATTGAACCGGAAGCGGTTCAACAACTACTGGAGATAAATGCTGATATAGCGTTAGCACTGAAACATGGCAAACCAAAGAAGTAGCCGCGCCTAAGCAAAACGGGATATTCAACGCCAGAAGCTGGCTGAATATCCCGTTCCCTGTTATATATAATGGTTATACCGATACTCAGTAGCAGGTATCGCGTCCTTCAGTTAGGAATACATCAGAGGATCCTATTAAAAAATACAGGAGTTGCTGCCATACATGCTTGCCATATTAAAAATTCTGATCACGCTTGCTATTATTGTAATCTTGCTGAATCGCAAAGTAAAAATGGGCAACGCTATGCTGACCGGTGCAGGCGTTTTATGGATACTGTCTGGTTTTAACCTGTTGCAGCTGCAATCGGCAGTACTAACGACGCTGAATAGCCCTAGTACCTGGGAGATCGTGTTCGCCTTATATTTTGTTATGTGCCTTGAATACCAGCTGCGCAACGGCGGCATTGTTGACGGGCTGATGGCAACTGCCCGCAGAATGCTGCGCAGCGAGCGCAGCCTGTTGGCTTTAATGCCTGCTTTTCTTGGCTTTTTACCCTCTTTGGGTGGTGCAATCTTCTCGGCACCCTTAGTAGAAAGTGCCAGCAAACCCTATCAGCTGACCGCTGAGGCTAAAACGGCGATTAACTACTGGTTTCGCCACATTTGGGAGTTTACTAACCCAATTTTTACCGGCATGCTCCTTGCCAGCCAGCTTTCCAGTATCCCGCTTAGTACGCTTATCGCCAATATGGCCTGGCTTACAGCACTGGCGACAATTATCGGCTGGCTGTTTTTCTTATCCACCTTAAAAAAGCAGCAGGGCACAACCGCAGCCGCCGATACCACTCATGACACCGGGCGCGGCTATTATTATGTCACACTGGCGGCAGGCCCCATACTTGTTAACTTTGTTCTTGTTGTTTTCTTTAAACTGGCAGCGTCTATTTCTATGGGCCTAGTTGTTGCTGCAATGGTACTTATCTTACGACAAAACCTGACCGATATTCGCGCTATGCTGGCTCACGCGCTGGACCGCAAGCTGCTGTGGGGCATAGTTGCCATCCTTTTCTTTCAAAACATTCTCCGTCAGACCGGCGCTATTGAAGATATTGCAGTACTGCTCAATAATCTCGCGATATCTAATGCTATCGTAATTGGCGTAATAGCCTTTATATCCGGGATTCTAACAGGTACCTCCCAGGGCTTTGTTGCGATAACCTTTCCCTTTATCGCTGTTTTATCTCCTGGCGATATTACTTTGGCCATGATTTGCTTTACGCTGGGAACAGCCGGACAGATGCTGTCGCCAGCCCATCTCTGCTTATTGGTAACGCTGGATTACTTTAAAGCCGATTTTTTAAAGACCCTGCGCCCCATTGCCTGTTTGGAGATCGTTATGATTATTGCTGTTTATGCTGTAACAACCCTTCACTAGCCTGGTTCCAGGAAATCATCCCGCCTTTAAGGACATATACGCTGGCAAAGCCCGCTTTTAGCAAGATCTGCGCACCGGTAGTCGCCCTGGCGCCTGAGCGGCATACTACCACAATCTTTTTATGTTTATGTTCTTGAAGCCCGGTAAGGCTGCCTGTCAACTGGCCGATCGGGATATGCAGTATACCTGTCATATGTCCAAGCGGCCCAGTCAGCTCAGCTTTTTCCCTTACATCAATGAGCAGAACCTCCGATCGATTGGTTTGAAGCCAGGTACGTAATTCCTCGGCCTCAATGTACTGGACCGCTATCTCATTTACACCCTTGTCCATTGTTCCCTTGATCTCACAGGCCGGTGTATCCAGGGGAATCCAGGCTGCACCCGGGTCTTTGGCACAGGCGTAATTAGCCTTAAGGACATCTCGCATCCAATCGGCCGGGCCAAGCCGCAAATCCTCAAGGTATTTGATAAATTCCTCTTTGCTGCGCTTTTGCAGGTGGGGATTGCTCTGACGCTGCCTGCCAAGCGTAGCCGGCTGCCGGTTTCTGTATTCGTGAGCCGGATAGATCATCAGCTGATCCGGCAGATCAGTGAGCTTGTTCAGGCTCTCCCAGTGGTCGGCCGGATTACCGCCCGGAAGATCATCCCTGCCTGCACCGGCATCATCCAGAAACAGGAAATCTCCGGTTAGCAGGTTGTCACCCACGATCAAACTGATCGAATCCTGTGTATGTCCGGGTGTGTGCAGCACTTTGAGTTCCAAGGTGTTGAAGTGCAAGACATCTCCATCCTGTACACGCATACTGACACACTGGGGCGGCGCAGCTTCGTGCATAACATATTCACACCCTGTCGCATCTTTTAATGCGGAGCCGGCAGAGATATGGTCTGCATGGATATGGGTATCAATCACATGGGTAAGTGTTAACCCCTCCTCTTTTAGTAAAGCAAGGTAGTCGCTAAAATGATCAATGACCGGATCCACGATAATTACCCGTTGATCATTCTCCTCACCGATAAGATACGTACGGCAAGAATGAGGGTTTAACTGCTTAAATATCATATAAATTACACTCCTTTAACCGAAGATGATTAATTTCAGCCTGTGACAGGCACGCATATAAGAAGTAATAACAAGTATTCAAGCCTAAGATATAGGTAAATTCTGACGGTATTGTTGATATTCTGCGAATATAAGGATATAATTGCGGTAATAATCATTATAAGAAGGTGATTGTAATGATAATAAATCCGTATACGCCCGGGGCCGGATTAGTACCCAATTATTTAGCCGGTCGTGATGATACTATTGAGCAGGCAAAAGAAATTATTGCTTATGTTGCGCATGGATTTCCGGCACGTTCGATTATTTATTATGGCTTGCGCGGGGTTGGAAAAACAGTCTTATTAAATAAAATCGAAGAGATCGCCGATGAATATAATGTCCTGTATGAGCACATCGAGGTATCTGAGCGTTCTTCATTCAAAATCTCGATTTCTCTGCATATCCAGAAGTTAATCAGGCAAATGAGTGTTAGAGCAAAGGCTGAGGGCTATTGGCAAAAAGCAATGTCTGTGCTGAAAGCGTTTCAGCTTACCTACTCTCCGGGTGGCGAGATCAGTATTGGTGTAAAGGACGATATCGCCGCAGCGGTAGGCGTATCAGATACCGGGAACTTTGCCAATGATTTGACCGAATTATTTGTGTCGATGGGTACGCTTGCGAAAAATTGCGGCAGCTCAGTATGTTTATTTATCGATGAAATCCAGTATTTAAAAGATGATGAATTTGAGGCATTGATTACTGCCTTACATCGAGCTAATCAAAAAGGTCTGCCGGTTACCTTATTTGCGGCAGGGTTGCCTAAAGTGACCAAGATTGCCGGTGATATTAAGTCCTATGCCGAAAGATTGTTTGGCTTTATTTCGATAGGCTCGTTAGAAGCAGAGGCCGCCAGGCTGGCATTGGTGGAACCGGCAAAGAAAATAGGTGTAACCTTCACAGCTGAGGCGATTGATGAAATCCTGAGGATTACGGAAGGCTATCCCTATTTTCTCCAGGAATATGGTAAACAGGTGTGGGCCTTTATCAAGAGTAATATTATTGATATTACCTCAGTACGGGAAGCGTATCCCTCCTTTGAGAAAAGTCTGGATGACAGTTTTTACAAGGTTCGTTACGACCGGGCAACACCTAAAGAAAAAGAATTTATGCACGCTATGGTAGAATGTGGCAGTTTGCCCTGTACAATTGCCCAAATAGCAACCAAAATGAATACCAGTGTCAATAGCATTTCACCGCTTAGGGGACAATTGATTTACAAAGGCTTTATCTATGCGCCGGGATATGGCGAAGTAGACTTTACTGTTCCTCAATTTAATCAATACTTAAAGCGCGTTCGTAATTAACCAGCCGTATTATTTTATGTGAGAGATAAATTAAAACCAAGTTGTCTATTTACTTATTGTATATCATTAATG
>NZ_DATMXX010000066.1:0-4714 GCF_035561255.1 Sporomusa sp.
GAGTGTTATCAAATGAACCATTGGGAGCAAACTGTTCTATTTATATCGAATATTTTTGTAACTCTAGCAATATCATCTCTTGGCAGTTGTATCACGCTTACTTTTCCCAAGAGTTCCACGCCCCTTGTCTGGGGCGTTATCTTGGGTATTTGTTCTGTGTTGGCCATGCGAGAAGGTATTTTTATCACAAATAGCTCAATTGTCGATTTCCGGCATATTATTCTTACAATGTCCGGTTATATTGGTGGCCCGATTGCAGCAATTGTAGCTGCCAGCATCGGGGCACTGTTCCTTTGGCATCTAGGTGGCAACGGTATTATCGGCGACATCATATCACTTTATGTTTTTTCAGCTTTTGGCAGTCTGTTACGCTTATATAAACCTAACTTTAGCAAGTGCGCTCACAATATGTGGATAGAAATCGGATTTCTCATGGCACTTATCTATACCGGTGTCCAGATCGGAATTTCCCTTTATTATACAGGCTCTATTCAGGTAGTTCAAACAACTATCTTGACACTTTTCATTCTTACCCCACTTGGTGCATGGGCCTGTTTTAACTTCCACCGACTTATCCATGAGAAAATCCATCGCACTGAACTTGTCGAATGTTTACTGAAATCCTGTCCATCTGCTATTAACGGGTCTGACTCCCCCCAAAACCTACTACTTGCCAGTGAAGATTCAACTCAAAACAACCTCCTCACAAATATACTATCATCCAGAGGAGAAGCTAGAGCACTTCATAAAGAATTGGTTTATCGCCAGAAGTCAACATCAAAACAGGCCTTTTTCAGCCCCACACCGCTGGCACTTTACAACCTTGCCGAGGGTTACTTTATTCACGTGAATGAAAGTTTTATCAGGCATACTGGTTACAGTCACCAGGAAATTATTGCTCAGCCAGGAATGGAACGGGAGATATGGAGATTTCCCAGCGAAAGAGAACGATTGCTTAGGCTGGCATACACGGAAAAGTTCATTCATGACTTTGAATTTGAACTGATCACTAAAAGTGGTGATATTCGGATTGGCTTACTATCAGCTGAACTTATCAAACATATGGGCCAACATTGCCTGCTGACATCTGTTTATGATATTACTGAACGCCGCAACAGAGAGCTTGAACTAGCCAGGCTGGACAGGCTTAATCTTATCGGCCAGATGGCAGCAAGCATTGGCCATGAAGTGAGAAATCCTATGACAACAGTACGAGGTTTTCTCCAATTGCTAGCAAAAAAGCCGGCTTTAGCCGGCTACTATGAGTATTTTACAATTATGACTGATGAGTTAGATAGAGCCAATAACATAATTACAGAGTTTCTAACCTTAGCTAAGAACAAACTGATTGACTTAAAATCGACTCAACTTAACAGTATTATCAACTCTGTGTTGCCGTTAATGAAGGCAGATGCAACTACTGGTCACAAAGAGATTAGTCTTGAGTTAAGCGACATCCCGAACCTTGCGCTTGATGAAAAAGAGATCCAGCAACTACTGCTCAATCTGGTGCGAAATGCGCTCGAAGCCAGTCCGGCAGGCGGAATCGTCTATATCCGGACATGGTATGATGTTGCCAATACCTCGGTAGTCCTGGCCGTAACTGATGAAGGCCCGGGAATTACCCCCAGTGTTTTTAAACAACTAGGCACACCGTTCCTAACTACCAAAGAAACCGGCACCGGGCTTGGACTACCGGTATGCTACAGCATTGCCGCCCGGCATCAGGCCACTATCGACATAACAACAAGCACCAGAGGAACAACTTTCTTCGTTAGGTTTAAAGTATCAGCCGCGCAGCTCTCTTAGCCTCAGCATCCTGCTTTTATCTTCGCTGCCACGTCACTCAAGCAATATTCTCAGAGCCCTAAGCTCAGCGGCAATTTTATGTAAAATATCGGTTGTGGGCGCTTCCACCGTATGCAAATGTACCCCACCAGTAACAACAGACAAAGGTATAGCACCACTCTTAGCCGATTTATGCAAAAACTCGGCCAAATCATATCGTGAAGCCAGTATCAGGCTGGCTTTAATCTCGCCATATACGGGATGTTCAACACTGACATCCAGAACCCGGCCACCGTTATCAACAATAATTGCAAGTTCCTCTTCCATACGATCAACACTATGACTGCAGGCAAATCTAGCGGTAACTGTGCCACTGGCGGTTACCGGCAAAATAACATACCCTTGTGGCGTAGCATATATTTCAGCGCCGGACGCCCGTAATATAGCAACATCACCAACAATCACCTGCCGGCTTACCCCTAACTCTTTTGCCAATACTGTACCGGTTAGCGGTTTACCGGTACTTTTCAGCAAGCTGATGATATGTTGACGCCGTTCTTTTGCTTCCATCAAAAACTCTCCTCCGGTTGCCCGCTAAGCCTGAAAATTTATTATCATAGAATTGCACCATATTTAAACTATCGCCTATATTATACACCAAAATTGCATTGTTCATCTACAGTCAACAACACACTCTCATCCCCTGACGGCAATAATACAGTAAAAGTAGTCCCTTGGCCAACTTGGCTATCAACAATAATTCTGCCGCCATGATTTTGCACTATACTATAACATACGGATAAACCCAGACCAGTACCATAATCTTTGGTCGTAAAGAATGGAGTTCCTAACTTTTCAATGATCTCCCGCGGGATTCCGTTCCCGTTATCTTCTACAGTTATTGCCATCATCCCCTGTTGTCTGCCTATAGCAACAATAACCCGCCCCTCGTAGGGAACCGCTTCTACAGCATTTTTCAGTAAATTAATAAATACTTGCTTAAGCTGGCAAATATCACCAACCACATTACAGCCTAAAGCAGGCAGTGTAACAGTGACAGTAGCATTTTTTGTATGTAGTTGGCCCTCCATGAGAAAGGCAACATCCTGCAACAGTTTGCAAACATTCACTTTTTCAAAAAACGGCTCTTTAGGTGGTCGCGCCAACATCTGAAACTCGCTAATCAGGCTGTCTATCCGGCCGATTTCAGCAACAATGATCTCCAGGTGTTCCGGTCGCGGTGGCCGGTCATTGCGTCGTGCCATAAGCTGAATAAATCCCTTTATTGCAGTAAGCGGATTTCTGATTTCATGGGCAATACCGGCAGCTAACTGATTAACACATACCATTCGCTCCATGCGTAGTTGTTCCCGCTCACGTTCATGCTGTTTGGCCTGACGCCAGACCCCATATAAAAGTCCAAAGCAAATAGCTAGAAAAAAGAAACTAGCTGCATCCTCCAGCGATTTGCTCAGAACTCTGGCATACAAAGCATCAAGTGGGATTACCATAATCATTCGCCAATTAGCATTATATAAGTCAGTATAAATGAACACTTTATCCATTCCATCCAAAAACGAATTAAATTCCATCATACCTGAGTTATTATTCAACATCCAACTAAACTGGTTTTTATAGGAGGAGCTTTCCGGATAAAGCTCCAGCAAACGGGGATGGTGAATCACCTGCGCACTACTGTCAATAACAAAAATATACTGGTTTACCGGCATACGTTCTTGCAGCACAGACGTACTTATTTCACTAATAGGCACATGCGCTGATAAAACGCCTGTTACGCGGTCACTGCCGTCAGTAATTGGAACTAACATGCTAATACAGGCATTCTCCAGACTCCCATAAATAATCCTGTCAGATACCACAATCTTTCCTGACAGGGCAGACTTTAAATCTTTATTATAATTCCCTTGTTCAAAAAGTGAGTTGTCCGCGCCTGAAATACTTCCCACATCAGTAATCAGGTGGCTGTTCTGATCATATAAAGCGAAATTAGCGACCCCAATTACATCAGTTGCTGCCAATAAATCGCTTCGCGCCAGCTCCGGTTCAAGACTTTTGACACCAGGGCTGGCCGCTAACATCTTTATCCCTGCAAGCCGGGTATCAAAATACATATCTAGATAATTGGCTGCTACGGCAAGACGATCCCGCTCGCCTGCCACTACAACCCGATATTGATAATTGAAATAATTAACGATCAAGCCACCAATGATTGCTATCAGAATTGTGCCAACCATTACTGTTGCCGTTTTATTTTTACTTCCGGAGAGCAAGGACCGTCACCACCTTTTTCTGACACAATTCGCCAAAATTCAGACTTTTCCTGCAAAGAAACTAATCGTTTGCTGAATTTTTCACAAACAAAAAAAAAGAAGCTTTCAGACTATGCTGAAAGCTTCTCTTTTTTTGCATGGTGGGCGATGACGGGATCGAACCGCCGACATCCTGCTTGTAAGGCAGGCGCTCTCCCGGCTGAGCTAATCGCCCGTGTAACTAATATAAGGATGTTCTTCGCTATCACTCAGAACTAAGCGATTCGCACATGTTTTCGTGTCGCTCTCGCTTCTAAAAACATGGCTCTCTGCTTATCACTTCCGCTCGGAAGTAAGCGACTTACTCAGGTTCTCATTTCGCCTATTGGCTCGTGAGAACCTGGTTCGCTGCTTATGGTGACCCGTAAGGGAATCGAACCCTTGATACCGCCGTGAAAGGGCGGTGTCTTAACCGCTTGACCAACGGGCCAGATGGCTCCTCGAGTAGGACTCGAACCTACGACCGATCGGTTAACAGCCGATTGCTCTACCAACTGAGCTATCGAGGAATTATCAAAAATTAGCAACTACCTAATCTCCCAGGTCGCTTCCAACCAAGTACCTTCGGCGTGTGTGAGCTTAACTACTGTGTTCGA
>NZ_DATMXX010000067.1:0-12371 GCF_035561255.1 Sporomusa sp.
ACTTTATATAAGCTTATGTCTATTTTCTGGTGGACTCATTTCCTGGCAGTATTTTCATTATGTTTTATTATCCCTAATTCCTCGCACTTACACTTGGTTTTTGCCCCTTTTAATGCTTACTGGCATACTCTTGCTCCTAAGGGCGCTTTAAGTAAAATCCAACAGGACGGCAAGCAAAAAGCAGTGTTTGGGGCCAACCGCATGGAGGATTTTACCTGGAAGCAACTGTTTGATGCGTATTCTTGTGTTAAATGTGGACGGTGTAATGGCCAATGTCCAGCGCAACTAAGTGGTGATCCGCTTAAACCACGGGCCATAAATGGTCGTCTGCGTAAACATATCGAAATAAGAGCTCCCCTGTTACTAAAGGAAAAAAATTCGACGGCTGTTACAAACCAAGAAATAGGTACGAAAACTAAAACAGATAAAGCAAATAGAACAGATAAAAAGGCCAAGGGAGATAAATTCAAAAATAATCTGGCCGGGGGATTGTTTGAACAGGAATTTATTTGGAGTTGTACAACCTGTGGGGCGTGCCTGGAGGCCTGCCCGGTATCCATTGAACATATCCCGAAACTAATTGATATGCGCCGTTACTTGGTATTGACCACAGGTAGTATCAGTGAGGGCATGAAGCAAGTCTTTGCTGGGATCGCTGGGCAGGGCAATCCTTGGGGTTATAGTCACAAAGACGGTCTTCAATGGGCCGCAGAGTTGTCTGTACCTACTATTCAGGAAAATCCACAAGCGGAATATTTATATTATGCCGGTTGTGTAGCTAATTTTGATGCAGCAGCGCAAAAAACAGCAGTAGCTTTTGTGAATGTTTTAAAGGCTGCAAAAGTAAACTTTGCCGTCCTTGCCGGCTCAGAGTGGTGTTGTGGGGATCCTGCCCGGCGTATGGGCAATGAATTCCTCTTCGAAAAGACAGTAAATGATAATATTGCTACTTGGAATGAGCTGAGGATTAAAAAAATCATTACTACTTGCCCTCATTGTTTTAATACCCTGAGAAACGAGTATCCCCAATATGGCGGCGAGTTTGAAGTAATACACCATGCTGATTTTTTGGCGAGCTTACTTCGGGAGGGGAAGCTATTGGCTAAAAAAACTTTTGCGCAGGTGGTTGTATTTCACGATCCTTGTTATTTAGGGCGTTATAATGATGTATTCAGTTCACCGCGGGAGGTTATCAAAGCTATTCCTGAGGCTCAGCTTATGGAAATGCCCCGTGCGCAACAGCGGGCTTTTTGCTGCGGGGCCGGGGGTGGACGGATTTGGACAACGCCAACGGCTAATAATTTGATCACTGATAATCGCGTCAAAGAAGCTGTCGCAACCGGTGCAGAAGCAATCGTTACTGCCTGTCCATTTTGTAAAATGATTTTCTCTGAAGCAGTTAAAGTGGAAGGTTCTCATAATAAAATTAAGGTTTTGGATATCACTGAAATTTTAGAAGCAAGTTTATGATCTGGACTTTATTGATTCAGTTACATCCTGCGCCTTGCATTGCGAAAAATTTACACAAGCTATTCTTTAGGTTTTAAGAAAGATGCAGTACTAGTGCAGGGAAGGGGCCGTCGGGTAAGTGTACGATGAATGGAGGTGATGAGATACGTTGCGTCTATGGCAAGATCTTCTGTAGGAATAATTATTTCGAAAAAGTTAAAAGGCCAATGCACAATTTAGAGGCAATCAGGTAGGTTGATGTATGGAGGGGATAGGACAATGAGAAAAACAAAAAAAGTAGCAGTTATAGCAAGTTGTATGTTGCTATATTCCAGTTTGGCGTCGGTCGTAGACGCAGAAGAAGCCAAAGCCGGCGATGCCGTTGTATTGGACGAAGTAGTAGTGACTGACTCCAAGCTCAATCCACTCAAAATTCCAGTTAAAATGACTGTTATCACAGCTGAGGAGATAAAAGCCAAAGGGGCTCAAACTGCGGCTGAAGCGTTGAAAGATGTAGCCGGCTTGTATGTTACCAGTAGTAATACAAAGAGTAAAAGCTATGCTCAATTTCGTGGCAGTGATGCTAATAGCACCAAAGTAATCGTGGACGGGGTGTTACTCAGTACAGTTGGTGACGGGAGGGCAGATTTATCAATTATACCTGCAGATAATATCGAGAAGATTGAGGTAATAAAAGGAGCTGCTCCTGTTATGTACGGGACTAACGCTCCTGGTGGAGTAATATTTATAACTACTAAAAGTGGCAGTAAGGAAAGCTCCGGTTCTATATCAATAGCAAGAGGAAGCTGGGACACCGAGACGTATTCAACCTCAGTTAGCGGAGATACCGGAAAGATTAACTATTATTTTGGCGTAAAAAAACAAAGTACAGACGGCTATACAGCCCACTCCAGCGAAAAATCAGAATACTTCAACGGAAAAATTCGCTGGAATCTTAATCCTAAAGCCTCTCTGACCGTATTTGGCTCGTATTCGGATACTGATAAACAATTTCCTAATCGTATTGATGCAAATGGCAATATAATTAACTATCCTGGTCAAGGTGGCACTATTACTTCACGAAACAATTATTTTGGTGGTGGTGACAACCCCGGCACTACTTATAATTGGGAATATGATCCGGTTAAACAATCATACATCGGTGCTGTATATGACCAAAAACTAAACAATAACAGCAATCTCAACTTGAAAGTTTATCAATCCAAGCAAAATAGTCTGCTTACTACTTCCGGTTATCAACGTGTGGATTGGGATGGCAATGTAAATGGTTATGAACTGCAGCATACGATTAGAACAAGCCGGGTAAATACTGCTACCTGGGGTTATTCTTACGAGACCAGAGACTTTGTGGAGTTAACACCCAATGGTTCAGGTGTCACTCCAAATGGTACATACAACCGTGGCGACTATGATTACACAGGCAAAAGCTATTATATCCAAGATGTGCTTAAGGTCAACAACAGACTGGATGCCAGCTTTGGCTACAGACATAACGAAACCGATGACCGCATTATAGTAAGAACAACAGCATATACCCCAAACTATCAGGAAATAAACGGTAGTTACTCATCAGACGATCCGGTTTTCACTTTAAATTACAAGCTAAGCGACAATACAGCTTTACATGGCTCAATCGGGAAAAGCTTCAGATCACCTAATGCAATGGAACGGTCTGCGCCCCTTAGCAATACTAATATTTTGCCTGAAGAAGCCCTCAATCGCGAAGTGGGGCTGTCAACCTTGACGAAGTTTGGGCTTGGAGTTGATGTCACCTACTTTACCAGAGACATAACAAACATGATTAAGGGCAATGGTGCGGGCGGTGGGCGTACCCAGTATTACAACATACCAGATGTTGACATGCATGGCTTTGAGGCGGAGATTAGCAAAAAAATTGGCCGCTGTATTAAAGGATTTGCAAATTACTCATATACAAATGCTTATGATACTCGTGTAAAAACGCAAGTGAGTGATATCCCGTACCGCAAGTTTTCCTATGGCCTTAATTATGCAGGTAAAGAAGGAATAAATGCATATATGGCAGTCAACTATATCGGCGAAAGGAGAAGCATGTATAGCCAGGGGAACGGCAATGGCTCTAGTGATGGCAATGCCGGTGTAAGTGACGATGTCTGGGGATCATGGAAGAACAAGGGTTTGCCAGGATATCATGTCGTTGATCTAAAAGTCAGCAAGACCCTAAATAATACCGAGTATTATGTCAAAGTTCAAAACCTGTTTGATAAGCTGTATTACCAAGGGGCATACCTTGTCGCACCTGGCCGGTATACAGAGGTCGGTACAACCATTAAGTTTTAATCAATAGTTGAATAGTTTAAAGAAGTAGCCATAGCGAAGCCGGAGAATATGCAGAAAAGGTCAACAGTGCCTGCCTTTTCTGCATATTAAAGGAATGCTAATCTTTACCATTCTAGTGATATTGAAGCAGGCTATTAAAGGGAGATTTTAAGGATGCTGGAAAAAAAACAATCTGTAATTAGAAATAACTTTAGAATTTTCAGGATGTCCCTTACGCAAGCATTAGTGGTTACTGTCTTTGGTGTAATGGCGGCTATTGGGAATATGGTTCTAAAATTGCCTTTGCATATTCCGGGACATAGAGGACTGTTTATTATGTTAGCATTAACTGCATGCTGTATTATGATAAGGAAACTGGGAGCAGGAACACTTGCTGGTTTTATTGGCGGTTTTGTTACAGTATTTGTAGCGCCAGGTGTCAAAGGAATTTTTGCTTTTTCTGATTTTCTATTACCGGGAATATTAATGGATGTATTTATAAGCGTAATTCCGATAGTAGTAAGTAAGTGGTATATGATCGGAACTGCAGCTGGGTTAGCCCATGCATCAAAGCTTTTGACTATGTACATTGTTGGAATTATCCTGAATTTACCAATCTCTTCTTTGTCTCTAGGGCTTGGTGTTGTATTAATGTCCCATCTGATTATCGGTTTTATTGGGGGTGTAATAGCGTATTTTGTCTGTGAGAGAGTGGCTTTTTTAAGAGTGGAGGTGTAAGCTGTGCAAATCCTTGTATCTATTGATGATACGGATAATATAGAAAGTAGAGGAACAGGGGAATTGGCTGAAATGATTGCCCATGCTATTGAAAAACATGGCTGGGGTAAATGTTCTTGGGTTACACGCCACCAGTTGCTGCTTGATCCGGCTGTTCCGTATACCTCGCATAATAGTTCAATGTGTTTTAAAGCTGATATCGAAATTGAATATTTGCAGCAGATTATTGACTATGCAGCTGATTTTCTAGAGCAGGAAAGTCAAGTGGATGCCGATCCCGGGTTATGTGTAGTTGTTATTGCTGATTTTCTTGATAATAAGAGTTTGATAGATTTTGGATACAGAGTAAAGCGGGAAGTAGTCACAAAAGACGATGCATATAGCTTGGTCAGGCGGTTGAATGTTCATCTTTCTGAGCATGGCGGCAGTGGGCAGGGAATCATAGGGGCTTTAGCCGGAGCAGGTTTGCGTTTAAGTGACAACGATGGCTGGATAAAAGGAAAGGTTCAAATTAATGTACCTAATAACATTATAAATGTTCGTGATCTTTGTTCCCATCCCGCTGTTGACAAGGTAAAAAACATGCATGGAGGCTATTTGGAAGATCCTGAATTGATTTTATTGGGAAATATGGTTAAGCCGATTCTTATGGAGGGTAAGGCAGTGGTTTTAGTTCATAAGTTAGATGATGCTGATGGTCCGATTTTATGGACAACCTGTTCTAAAAAACAACTTAGTAACTATGAGGAGATGAGAACTCTTGTGGCGGATCAATGAAAAAGGGGAAAAAGAGTTTAGTGGTGGTAAGGCGGATTGGGCCGAGGCCGCTACTGCGGCAGAAAGATGTCCAGCTTTCCGGCCTGACGTTGAAGAAGAAACGGTAGCAGACGAAACAATTTCCTGCTATAACTGCCGTCTTCGGCGTTGGACCAGATCTTCTTTTATCTGTTGTAATTCTAGAGCAGATAGTCAAACTTTTATTAAACCAACTCACCACGTTGGCTAAAGGGGACAGGGAAACAAACTTCCTGTCCCCAGTGTTTTCTATTCCGCATTAAAGAAGTTTGCAGGCGCAGGCAGGTGATGCATTGACAACGCTCCACCGCTGGCGCTTGACTTCCGCTTTTGCCAACACACCACCCGCCTGCAAAACTTTAACGCGTTGTATATACTTAAAAAAGCTTCATAGGCTCAAGGCTGGAAACTGTACATAGCAGATGTCTGCGGCCTAATGATAAACAGAGTGGGAATAAGTTGATTAGATAAAGAATAAGAATAATATAAAAAATGAGAATTTGCTATTTACATTTAATTTGCGGCATGGGATAATATTCCTATAACATAGGATGTAGTACGTAATACGTACTGCAAAAAGAGGAGGCTTATCCATGAAAATAGCTTTGGTGTATACGAGTACTACCCCGGAATTGATTGAATTGGTAGAAAAAGAGGTGCGGCAATTACTGCCGCAAGATACTGAGGTCATCAGTAATCAGGATCCATCAATTCTGGCAGAAGTACGGGAGGCAGGATATGTTACGGCGCCGGCGGCGGCCAGGCTTGTCGGCATGTATATGAAAGCAGTTGGCGATGGGGCTGATGCAATTCTCAATCTTTGTTCGTCTGTGGGGGAAGTTGCTGATGCAGCCCAGGATATTGGTAAATATACCGGCATTCCGATTGTGCGTGTCGATGAAGATATGTGCCGCGAGGCGGTACGGCAAGGGGTGCGTATCGGTGTGATGGCTACCTTGCCAACAACCCTGGCACCAACCAAAAATACGATCCACCGGGTTGCGCGGGAAATGAACAAGCATGTAGAATTAGTTGATGTTTTGGTTGACGGTGCATTTGGCCTTGATCAAGGACAGTTTAAAGAGCTAATGACAAAATATGCGAAGGAAATCTCGGATAAGGTTGATGTGATTTTATTTGCCCAGGGTTCAATGGCTTATTGTGAACAGTATATCCAGCAGCAGTGCGGGAAAACGGTCTTGTCCAGTCCGCGATTCGGTGCCGTGGCACTGAAAGAGGCTTTGATAAAAAAGGGTTTGCTATAACAACTCCGGTCAGATTTTAAATTAATCCAAAGGAGCGACAGAGATGTTGGAAAAATTGGGAAATATAGTGAAGTTTATTACGAAATACTTTTCTGTTTGGATCATCCTGGGCGTTATTGCCGCCTTTTATAATCCTGAAACATTCAAACCGTTATCAAAGTACGTCCCCTATTGTATTATGGCCGTCATGCTGAGTATGGGTCTTACGGTATCAATCGGTGACTTTAAACTCGTTTTCTCGCGCCCTAAAGATGTGTTTTGGGGCATTGTTCTGCGATATATGATTATGCCGTTTATTGCTTTCCTTTTGACAAAAATCCTTAATTTGCCACCGGTTTTGGCTGCGGGCCTTATCCTTGTAGGCTGCTGCCCCAGTGGCGTGGCAAGTAATGTTATGACTTTTCTGGCTAAAGGGGATACGGCCCTTTCCATCACGGTTTCTTCTCTCAATACGATTATTGCACCTTTTATTACCCCCTTTATGTTTGCTTTTCTGGTTGGTTCGATCGTTCCCGTTGATGCCGGGGCTATTCTGTTTGACATACTGAAGATTGTTTTGGTACCGGTATTATTAGGAGCAGTAATTCGAGGTATGGCATCAGATTTTGTGGACAGAATCATGCCGATTATTCCCATCGTATCTGTTATTGCCATTTTTATTACTACCAGTTCGGGGTTTGCGCTCAGTGCCGGCTCACTGGCCAATGTTGCCTGGATTGCTGTTGTTGCCGTGGTTTTGCACAATGTACTTGGTTTGACAACCGGATATTGGGCGGCGCGTGGTGTTGGCATGAATCACTTCAAAGCCAAAGCGCTTAGTTTTGAAATAGGCATGGAAAATGGCGGGCTGGCAATGGCCTTGGCATTAGCTCACCTGGCTCCGTTAGCCTTCATACCGGCTGCCATATTTAATCTGGTCCATAATCTCACCGGCCCGATGCTGGCCAGCTACTGGCGTGAACAAGAAGAAAAAAAAGAACTGACTGCAGCTAATGAGAAAGACACTATACAGTCATAACTCCGGCTCAAAGTAAATGTCTCGTTGATTACCATATAATTGTTGAAAGTAAAGGAGTGATAATCGTGGACAATGTGACACTTGCGTTGGCAAAGAAAATAGCGGACTATGCGGAAGAGACTGTTGCGGGAGAATATGGTATGAAACCGTTCAGTGTGGCAGTTTGTGATAAGGATGGGTTTTTAGTTTTGTTCAATAAGCTGGACGGTGCCAAACTATTGACTATCAGCCTTACACCCAATAAAGCGTATACCGCTGCCCGGATGGGGGTAAGCACGGCCGATTTTCTCCGGAGGTTACAGCAGGAAAACCTCAATATTGCCTACTTTGCCGATGACAGATTTGTGGCGATGCCAGGCGGTGTGCCGATCTATAATGACAAACAGCAAGTCATTGGTGCAGTGGGGATTGGCGGGCTGAAAGAAGACGGTGAGGTAGCCGCCAAAGTTGCTGCCGCTGCGGCCCGTTTATAAGGCCGAGTGGTTTTTACTGCCCGCCATTTATCAGAGGATCCTTATGATTGTTTGGACCGACGTATGATGTTATACTGGTAACAAATATCATCAGGGGGTCCAAAATGGCAACAGAATCTTTTTTAAAGGAAATAGGCGGTAAATCTGTTGTAGAGCAGATTGTTGATAATGTTACCAATGCGATCATCAACGGGGAGTTGAAGCCGGGTGATAAGATCCCGACGGAAAACGAACTTTGCGTAACAATGGGAGTTGGGAGAAATTCTGTTCGTGAGGCAATCAAGATACTGGAAGCATATGGTGTGCTTACAATCAAACGGGCAGAAGGGACCTTTGTAAAACAGGGGTTTGACAGCAAAATGTTATACCCTGTTTTATATGGGATCATTTTACAGAAAGATTCGGCAAATCAAATTGTGGAATTGCGTAAAGTAATTGACGTCGGCATACTCCAACTGGCGATCGATAAACTGGAGTTGGAATCATTGCACAAAGCGGAACAGGCCATGAAGAAACTTGAACAAAAGCTGGCTGCCGCGAATGTGGACGTTAATGCTATCTTTGAAGCCGACACCGCCTTTCATAGGGTACTTGTTGCTATTACGGAAAATGAACTATTAGAAGGAATTTGTTCTTATGTCGATCAGATTACCAAAAAATCCAGGCTGAAAGCGATAGAAAAATTTATAAACGACAAGGCAACAGAACAATTTCTGCTTATGCACCGGGAAATGCTGCGGGTAGTAAAAGAAAAAGACCGGGCGAAGATCAATGAAGTGGTGGAAAACCACTATCAATATTGGGAAAAGGTAACCTGCTAGTAGTCCGCCAAGTCTAAAGCTATAGGATGAATTGCGCGAGATTTTTCGCCCAGCAAGGCGAAGGAGCCGCGCATATCGGACATATGTAAGGCGACGACAACGAAGCTGGACGGGAAATATCGCGCCAAGAACACTGTAGATTTGGCTTGGTGGGCTACTAATCACCTAGCAGAGCCTGGTATTGTACAAATAACCAACTAAGGGGCCATTTGTCATGCTGGTAAATTTAGCAGATATTCTTGAGGACGCTTATCAGAGAAACTATGCGGTAGGGTCTTTTAATGGTTACAATTATGAAACCTTTGCGGGGATCATCAAGGCCGGGAATGAGACAAATACGCCGGTGATTCTGGCTTTTGGTGCCAAGTATTTGCCAAACCTGTCCCTGGAGACGGCCTATGCCCTTGCCAAAAGCCTGGGAGAGAAGAGCGAAACTCCGGTGTGTCTGCATCTTGATCATTGTAGTGACCTGGATACGGTATTCCGGGCGATTCGAGCCGGTTTTGGCTCGGTTATGTATGATGGATCAGCGCTGCCTTTTGCGGAGAATGTAAAAAATACCAATTTGGTTTGCCGGATCGCCCATGCCTGTGGTGTGTCAGTGGAAGCTGAACTGGGCTGCCTGGCCGCCGGCGAACGTTCCCATGAAGGGTCGGCAACTGATGTGGCGGCTTATACGGAACCGGCGCAGGCAGCGCAGTTTGTGACAGCCACACAGGTTGATGCCCTGGCCGTTTCCATTGGCACCGTACATGGGCTGTATAAAGCGGAACCTAATCTGCGGCTGGATATCCTGGCCGGCATTAATGAACTCGTGGCAGTGCCGCTGGTATTGCATGGCGGTTCAGGGCTGGCGGTGAAGGATATTTTAGGCTGTATTGATCATGGGATTGCCAAAATCAATGTGAACACCGAGATATCTGTGTATGCGGTCGAAAAGACAAGGGAACTGCTAGCGGTTAAGCAGCCGCACTTTTCCGAGTTGTCTTTAAGCCAGGTAGATTATGTAAAAGATATTGTGAAAAAGTATATAGCTTTTTTTAGCCGCCAGTGAGTAATTAGCCAGTCTGTCCAGGCTGTGGATTGGAGGGGGAAAATGGACAAAGTAATGATTTCTGTTGCTCCTGTAGCGAGTACAGATAAAAATATAGTTCCTGCTAACATTGCCGCAGATGTTGTACGTTGCTGGCAGGCCGGTGCCGCTATGGTACATTTGCACGTGCGCGATGCCGGGGGGAATCTGACTGCTGATATGAGTCTGCTGGAAGAGACACTGCGGCTGATTCGAAAAGAGTCTGACATCATCATTGAAGTGTCGACAGGCGGTGTGTCCGGACTTTCGATACAGGAACGTTGTGTTCCCTTGTATTCGGAGCTTGTTGAAGCCTGCTCTTTAAATGTTGGCTCAACCAACCTGGGGAAGGCTGTATATTGCAATCCCCTTGATGATGTAGAGTATTGTATTCGTGAATTGTTAAAGATGAAAAAGACACCGGAAGTGGAAGTCTTTGAAATTGGGCATATTTTTGCAATGAAAGAGTTTATGGAGCAATATGATTTTTGTGATCCTGTGCTTTTCAGTATTGTTCTGGGTCATAAGGGCGAAGCTCCCGCCACACCGCAAGCCCTGGCCGCTATGATTCAGATGATTCCGGCGGGAACTCTCTGGGGTATCACCCATGCCAATCGCCGCGATTTTTCCATTATCGCCGCCGCTGTGGGCATGGGGGCCAGTACGGTTAGGATTGGTTTTGAAGACAGCAGCTACCTGGATGCCAATACCGTCGTCGACAGCAATGTTCCTTTAGTGGAAAAGACGGTACGACTGCTTCAGGCTATGGATAAAGCGCCGATGAGTCCGGCCGACGCCAGACAACATTTTAATATCTTCAGAAGATGAACAGGTGACTAAACATGAATCAATTGCCAAAGCGCAGTGCTGATATATTAACGTTGTATCCGGCGGTAGATGATAGCTATATACAGCCACTGTTAGAGCAGGCTGTTGCCAGCGATCCTCATAAAATCATTGTGCTGGATGATGATCCGACCGGTACGCAGACTGTTCATGATGTTTCCGTATATACTGACTGGTCTCATGAAAGTATTAGCCGCGGCTTTCAGGAAAAAAACAAGGTGTTTTACATTTTGACGAATTCACGCGGCTTTACTGAAGAACAGACAAGTACAGCCCACCGGGAAATCGGGGCGATGGCGGCGCAGGTTGCCAGGGAACAGCAGCGGCGGTATTTAATCGTGAGCCGGAGCGACTCGACGCTCAGAGGCCATTATCCTCTGGAAACGATGATGCTGCAGCAGCAATGGGAACGCGATTCCGGTCAAAAGGTTGACGGTGAGATTATCTGTCCTTACTTTAAGGAAGGCGGGCGCTTTACGATCGACAATATTCATTATGTTCAGTATGGTGATGTGCTTGTGCCGGCCGGGGCAACTGAGTTTGCCAGGGACAAAACGTTTGGCTATCAGTCCTCTGATTTGACCGCATACATTGAAGAAAAATCCCAAGGCGCCTATAAGAAAGAAAACGTGGTAACGATCTCCCTGCAGGATTTGCGGGCCCTCAGGATTGAGGCAATTACTGACAAACTAACCGGTATCACCGATTTTGGGAAAGTAGTCGTCAATGCTATTGATGCCTGTGATGTTAAAGTATTTTGTATAGCACTCTATCGGGCGATTGCTCAGGGAAAAAACTTCCTGTTTCGTACGGCCGCCGGCTTTGTTAAGGAATTGTGCGCGATTGCGGATAAACCGCTGTTGACCAGGCAAGACATGGTAGTAAGCAGTAGCGGTACCGGCGGAATCGTTGTGGTTGGCTCACATACCCAGAAAACGACCAGCCAGGTGGAAGCGCTAAAAACCCTTACCGGCATCCAGTGTATGGAGTTTAATTCTGATCTGGTTCTGGAGGAAGAGTGTTTTCAGGCTGAAATTGCAGCAACAGTAAAGCGGGAAGAGGAGCTGTTAGCCCGGGGGATTACCGTTGTCGTGTATACGAAAAGAAAACTATTGACCATGGAAAACGACTCAAAGGAAGAGGCTCTGGCCCGGGCTGTTAAAATATCGGATGCAGTACAGTCACTGGTTGGCAGGCTGCAGGTAACACCGGCCTTTGTTGTTGCCAAAGGCGGCATTACTTCAAGCGATGTTGGCACTAAAGCGTTGCAGATAAAACAGGCGATCGTGCTAGGGCAGATAAGGCCGGGTATACCGGTATGGCAGACAGGCGAAGAAAGTAAATTCCCCCATATACCCTACATTGTTTTTCCAGGCAATGTAGGCGAAGAGAACACGCTTAAAGAGGTTGTGGAAATATTGCAGGCCAAAGAATAATAATAGTACAGAAAAGGTCTTAGTCCTTGTTCAGAAGCAAGGACTAAGACCTTTTAAATTGGACCTCCATGCTATATAGAGGCAAAATTGAGAACTTTGGAAAAACTATTGACAGATTAAATCAAAAGCAGTAGTATTT
>NZ_DATMXX010000068.1:0-24992 GCF_035561255.1 Sporomusa sp.
AATTAAATACATATTGACAATGATTCTCATTATAGTATAATGAGAATTAGAAAAACACAATTCAAAAATATTAATGCACTGCCTTTTCTTGATGATCTAAATCAGATTAGCGCAGAGCTTAAAAAGAGAGCCGGGAGCTCCGTTGCGTAAATACATTACGCGCGGAGTTTTTTTGTTGATAGGAAACCAAAGGAGTGTGGACTGGATGTTTGGCTATGATAGGATTGTGCAGGATTCATGGCATGAGCCGCAGACAGAATTGCGCCCTGTCCGGTGCGCTTTTTGCAATAGCATGCTGTTTCGCGGTGCAGTGGAAAAAATCGAAATTAAATGCCCAAAATGTGCGGCTATTCAGGTTTTGCAACGCAACGGAGACGGCTGGATCAGTGAACGCAGCCTGCCACGAAACCGGTTTGTCAGGTTGGGTTGTGCCCGGGCGCGTATGGTGACCGACAGTGCAGGGCGGCTTGTGGCCATTCCGGACCGGCCACAGCGTGTCATTACTTTGAATTCATCCAACCTGGGGCTGTACGTGGCAACTGGTGGCAGGCCGGTCGGCAGGGGCACCGGCGACATGGTGCCTGTCACTCTGCAAGATGAAATTAGACATATTCCCACAGTAGGCCTGCCGCCCAAACCCGACTTAGAACGCATTATTGCGATAAAACCGGATTTGGTAATCGGCATGGCTTTTCCGGCGCATCAGTCGCTGGCGGTTATCCTGGAAAGAAAGGGTATCCCGACGATTTTGCAGACGTTTGCCCGTTACTCGGATGTCCTGGAAGCGCTACATTTTTACGGGGAGCTAAACGGCAACCAGGGACTTGCCGATAAAAAAATCACCGCTATTGAAAAACAGCGGTGGCGGCTGATCGAACAAGCGGGCGGACGCCCTGCGCCAAGGGTGCTCATTGTTTGGGCGATCGACGGCGGACTATATGTAGCGCTTTCTACAAGTTTTATCGGTGACATGGTGAAACGGCTGGGGGGGGTGAATATGTCTGATCTGCTGGCGCCTATGGAGAAAAAATTAGCCTATGCGCCGCTGGATTTTGAAGCAATTGCTTCCGTTCAGCCGGATGTCATTTTATTCATTGACCACCGGTTTGGCGAGATGGCGGATAAAGGGCTGCAGGTATTGCAAAATCCCTTGTGGCAGAGGCTGGATGCCGTGCGGCAAAACCGCGTATACCATCTCCCTTATTCTCTGTTTGCCGTCAATCCCGGAGCGCAGATTGAGGAAGCTTTGAGCGTCCTGGCCGGTTTTCTTTATGGAAAGCAGAATGGCTGATGGAGTCATTCAGGCCTTATATGATTATATCGCAGGATGAAAGGAATGATTTTATATGCAATATATTGTTTTGTATTCATCGCGGACAGGAAATACGAAAAAAATAGCGGAGGCCATCAGCAGCGTTCTGCCGGCGGCAACTCCCTGTCTGCCGGTTGGGGAAGCACCGGTGGATTTAAGCGGTTATGATTGCGTGTTTACCGGGTTTTGGGTTGACCGCGGTTCGGCCGATCCGCAGGCGCAACAACTGCTGCGTCAACTGGAGCATCCGCGCGTGGCCCTGTTTGCCACATTAGGGGCAGATCCCAAGTCGCAGCATGCGGCCGACAGCCTTCGCAATGCGGCGGCGCTGCGCCCCGGCAGCAATCCGCTGGTACATAGTTTTATCTGTCAGGGAAAAGTTGACCCGGAATTGATCAAGCAAATGAAAAAAATGTTTCCTGCCGGCCATCCTCATGCGGTGGATGAAAAACGGGAGGCACTACATCAGGAAGCGAGCAAACATCCGGATGAAGCTGATCTGGCGGCCGCGAAAGCGTTCGCGGCCGAGACCGTTAAACGTCTGGAGAACCTGAGATGATGAAACTGCAAGACTTGTTGCAAACACTCTCGGCGGAAGAACAAGCGCTCCAACTGGGGTATGAAAAGGCCGATCCGCTGACAGGCGCTTTTTCCCAGAAACGGGTAGTGCATGCGGGGCTGCAGGGTCATCCCGTGCCGACTGGTCAAGCGCAGGCGATCTGGCACCGGGTTATGGAACGGCCGCCGGCTGAAAAAACAGAACGGTCAGCCTATATTCATATTCCTTTTTGCCAGACAAAATGTCTGTATTGCGGGTTCTTTCAAAATGCAGCCAATCAGGCGGCGGAAGATCGCTATATCGATTGCCTGGTTCGGGAACTGGAGGCCGATGCCAGTCAGCCCCAACTGAAAGAGGGATTGATACACGCCGTTTTTATCGGCGGCGGCACGCCTACCTCGTTGTCGCCGCACAATGCCCGGCGGTTGCTGCAGGCCGTTCATCGCTGTCTGCCCCTGGCCAACGACTATGAACTGACTCTGGAAGGACGCACCCATGACCTGATACCGGCAAAAATGGATGTCTGGATGGACAACGGCGTGAATCGCGTGTCCCTGGGCGTACAGTCGTTTCACACAAAAATTCGCCGTCAGCTGGGAAGAGTCGATGACCGGGAAACCGTACTACAGCGGTTGGCAGCATTAAAAGCCTATCAACAATGTTCTGTCATAGTCGACCTTATTTATGGTCTGCCTGATCAGGACATGCAGGCCTGGGAGGAGGACCTGCGGATTCTGGCCGATTCGGCGGTCGACGGCATGGACTTATACCAACTTAACGTATTTGACGGCAGTGATTTGGATAAACGGATACTGGCGGGGACAATGTCCCCGGCGGCCAGTACCGCCCAACAGGCGCAAATGTACGCTTTCGCCCAGGAATTCGTAGCGAAGCGAAATTTTTCGCGTCTTAGCATGTGCCATTGGCAGCGGAATAACCGGGAACGCAGCCTTTACAATACACTGGCGAAACGGGGGGGCGTCATATTTCCGTTTGGCTGCGGCGCCGGCGGCAATGCCGGCGGTTATACGACCATGCTTCACCGGGGGCTGCAGCCTTATGAAAACATGGTCATGGGCGGGCTTAAGCCCTTCATGGTCCTGATGGAGCAAGCGCCGCTGCAATCAGTGATCAACAGCATATTGGACCAGCTGGAGCGGGGCTTCCTGGACTTACAGCCGCTGATCAAGGCCGACGAACGGCTGGCTGAGTTGAAGTGGCTCTATGATCTTTGGGAGCAAAGGGGGCTTGTGCATTACGACGGCGTTGTCTACCGTTTGACCGTGGCCGGCCAGTTTTGGCAGGTAAATATTGCGCAGACTACGGTGGAATGCGTGCAGGTTATTGTGACGCAGGAGCACAGTATTGCCGTGCAGGGGGTCGCTGCTCAGGACAGGAAGGCACGGCCGCCAGGGACTAAGGTTATGCCGCCAGGGCATCCGGCCATTGATCTGAATCCGATACCTGGCAGGAAAAAAATGGCGTCCGGTAATTCCTCCTGTATTGGTCAATGATGATATTTGATAGGCACTCAAACATTTGCATTATTATGCTGACTGCCGGCGTCCAGGCAATACAGCCGGCTGCTGGTGACGGCTCCATAAACGGAGTCTGGATATGATAATACGGAGGCGTATACATTGGAAGGATTTATCTATTTGATTCATTTATTTCACAAAGGCGGTTTTGTCATGTATCCCCTGTTGATTTGCTCGTTGCTGGCGGTAATGATCGCCGCGGAGCGGGTTTATTACTACCGCCGCAACCGGCAAAATAGCGACGGGCTGAAAGCACAGATCCGCGATACACTGGCTGCCCGGGACTGGGACAGGGCCATTGCCGTCTGCGATACATTCGATACGGTTATGAGCCGGACGGTGAAAGCCGGCCTGCTCCATGCCCGATCTCCCCAGGTTGGCACCATGACGGTAAAGGCTGCATTTGAAGAACGGATGGCGGTAGAGGTAACAGGCCTGAAAAAGCATCATGACTACCTGAGCGCTATCGTTACCGTTGCCCCGCTGCTCGGCTTGCTCGGCACCGTTATCGGCATGATCGGCTCCTTCAGCGTCATGGACGGTTCCGGCAGCGGCACGGCGGCCATCAGCGGCGGCGTCGGGGAAGCACTGGTCGCGACAGCGGCCGGCCTGTGCGTGGCCATACTGGCGTTTGTTATCCACACTTACTTTTCCCATCAATTTGATTCGATCCTCACCGCCACGGAGAATCTGTGCCTTTCCGTGCTAGAACACAAGCGGGGGGAAGCGGCATGAAATTCAGAAATGTCCGCGGTATTTCCACACCGTCATTTATGATCATACCTATGATCGATATTATTTTTTTTCTACTGGTCTTTTTTATGATGAACAGCTTGCAAACGACCACCCAACGGGCGCTGGCGGTGCAGCTGCCCCAGGCAACTCGGGCGGAGGTGCCGTCCCAGCTGCCGGTGATTATTAGCCTTGATTCGGCTGGCCGGATCGCCCTGGACGCCAAATTCGTATCGCTCGCCGACGCAGCCGCCCATCTGCAGGCGCAAACAGCGGCCAATCCGCAATTGGCAGTCATCCTGCAGGCCGATAAATCAACCTCTCACGGTCAGGTGGTAGCGGTCATGGATATGCTTAAAGCGGCGGGTGTCAAAAAACTGGGTATTGCCGCGGAGAAGAAAGCAAGGTGATTTCATGACAGAATATTGCAGCTGGCGGCGGGCATTCCTGTATTCGGGGCTTTTTCATCTGGCGGTGGCGATTTGCTTCGGACTGGGCTTTAACGGCAATATAATCCACCAGCCGGAAGCGGAATATGTCATTGATCTGGACATGACTGACTTGGTGCAGGGCAGTGGTCAGGCAGGCGGCGGCACGCCACAACAGGCGGAATCCCGGCCGGAGACGGAGACGCCGCTGGAACCGGCAGCCCTGTCGCCGGAAAACATTGCCGTGCCTGTTTCCGCTCCGGTGGCATCGCCGGCTGCTGCAGCCAGAACCCGCATGGCCGGCAGCAGTGGTGCCGGCACCGCTGCGGGAGACGGAGACGGGGCGGGTGACGGGCGCGGTCATGGTGAAGGCAGCGGTTACGGTGGGGGCACCGGCAGCAGCGGCGTCGCCGGCACCGGCAGCGGCGCCTTTGATTTTAACGGCTTCGCCAACGCGGTTGACGCCAACAAGCAGTACCCTTATATGGCGGTAAAACGCAATATCCAGGGAACGGTTACGGTAGCGGTCAAACTGGATGCGGACGGCAATCTGGTAAGCGCCAGTACCGTCGGTTCGGCCGCCCGCATGCTGGAACAGGCCGCACTGCAGGCCATAAGCGCCGTATGCCCCTATCCCAATGCGCTCAAAGCGCCGGTAAGCTTTACCACCACCGTCCATTTTGTGTTAAAGTAATTAACTTATGAGCCAATGCCCGCAGGCCGCCATCGGGATGGCCGGAACAAAGAAAAAATGTAAGGAACAGGGGGGAATAACCTTGAATAAAAAAAGAAGGGCCCGCTGCGCGGTCGCCGCTTTGTTGACAGCCAATATTTTTGCCCTGTGGAGCGGGGGAGGGACACTGGCCGCCACCAATGACACAGCCCAAACAAGGGATATCGTCGTCGAGGCCGACGCCGCCAAGGAAGAAGCCAAATACTCCTCGCAAAGCACCACTATCATTACCAAGGAAGACATTGAGCGCAAACAGGCCAAAAGCGTCGAAGACGTCATCTTCGATGAAACCGGCGTAACCCGGACCGTAGATGCGATGGGACGGGTAGGCATTTCGATCCGGGGCGCCGAGCCACGGCATACGCTGATCTTAGTGGATGGCCAGCCTGTCATGGGAGACTTTGCAAAATACTACGGAGCCAGTGATGAAGTCATGCGTTTAGGGACGGAGAATGTAGAACGCATAGAAATCATACGGGGAGCGGCATCAGCGAAGTACGGGGCTGATGCGATCGGCGGGGTAGTCAATATTATCACGAAAAAAGCCGGGGCGGCACCCTCGCTGCAGGTCAATGCAGAAGGACGGAGAATCAGCGGAGACGGGGATATATTTCCGTATCAGAATATATTTTTGCGAGCCGATACAGGCGAAGTAGGAAAATTCCGGGTAGGCGTATATGGCAGCAAGCGGGATATCATGCCGGTCTATGGGACTACGTATTTCGGCGGACTGGGAAGTGGAGAGAATGTACGGAACTCCCTGCGCTACTATGGGGATATCAAGAATATCGGCTTGCTAGGAAGCTATGAGCTCGATGACCGGAACAAGCTCGAATTCAATATTGACCGGCTGAATGAAGATCTGGAACGGTATGTCAAGCATTCGGACTTAGGATCGGAGCCGCAGCAGCATTTTAAACGGACCATGGACCGGAATACGTACCGGTTGGCGTACAGTGGGAACAATGGCGGAGATACGGACTGGAAGGTGGATGTCAACTATGCGAAGCTGAATGAAGACGACATCACGCTGAGCTCTACCTTTGGCGAATCGAACTATGAAGGCAAGAATACGTTAAACTACATTGACGATATCGAGCATGCACAGCTGGATATCAAGATGTCGGCAAACACGCAGGTCAACGACAAGCATTTGCTGACCTATGGCTTTGGCTATACGAAGGAAACAGGGGAAGGAAGCCGGCTGAAAAATGCGCCGGATACCTATACGCGCTACATCGACCCCTGGGACTATGACAAGAACCTCTATACCGAAGGCGGAACCGGGGAACCCTCATCCAACGTGCATGACTATGCCATGGCCTTTAATGACGCCGGCGTGCCTTACTACGATCAGGACTATGAATGGTACGGTGTGCGCGATACCGGCGGCGGAACCATAATCCCCCCTTTTACGTACCAGGATTTTATACAATACACAGCTTATTGCACTGGGGCCCCGGCGGACGTAGTGGCCAGGCGGGACGCGTTTGCCGCGCTGCTGAAAGCGGAAAATCCATCGCTTGTTCTTAGTAATGCATCAGCGGTTAATCATTATTACGCCTCATATTATAATGATGCTACCTACAACGGGAAGAAGTTTCAAGAAGAATACAATAGCCGGCAGAATCGTCAGCAGGTAGGCCGGGCGGAAATCAAAAAACAGCACTTTTTTCTTCAGGATACGTGGCAGCTCAATCCCAATACGATCCTGACGCCGATCCTGCGCGTCGATCACAGCAATCTGTTTGGAACGAATGCGACTTTAAATATGGGAATGACGCATAATATCAACGGGAATGCCCACCGGCGGTTCAAGGCCAATATTGGCACGGGTTATACGGAGCCGGGCATGGGCGAGCTCTATTACAACTGGGAAATGTATGCAGGCGCACCTGTGGATATGTTGGTAGGGAAGCTGGGGTATTACTGGATCGGCAATCCTGACCTGAAACCGGAAAAGTCGGTGAACTTCGACATCGGGATTGAAGGAGAGAACAGGAATACGTCGGCCAGACTCAATGTATTCCACAATCGCATCAATAATTATATGACAACGTATTTCACCGGCTATTTGATGGATTTTTATCCTGACGAAACGGGTTGGAAATGGGTTGTTCCGCCGGATATGATCTACAGCTTTAGGAATATCGGCAAGGCGGAAATCACCGGTGCGGAAGCCGAAGTGTCGCAGAAGTTTGACGAGCACTGGACAGGGAAGCTGGGCTATACCTATCTCTATGCCCTGAACAAAAGCGATCCTGATATGCCGCGTCAGCTTCTGGATAAACCACAGCATAAGGTCGATATCGGCATCACCTATGAAAACCGGAAAGGCGGCTGGCGATCTTCCCTGTGGGGCAATTATTATATCAATATGCTCGACAGCAACAGTGTTGCCAATAACGGCAATTACCTGACCTATGACGAAAACGGTGAGGTGAAATATAACTTTGCCGAAGGCGGCAAACAGACCTATGAAAAGAAAACCTTCGGTCTCTGGAATTTCTTGCTCCAAAAAGATTTGTCCAAAGATTCAATGGCATACTTTGGCATTGACAACCTGTTTAATCATCGCGATGATGACCGGGCCTTCCAGGAAAGGGTCTATAAAATTGGCCTGAATATGAGGTTTGGCGCTGATAAAGACAGCAAGAAAGAGGACAACCAGACAGACATAACAGCAAAAGACACATCGCAGGAAACAGTAAATCAGGAAGCAACTGATGAAGCAAAGAACTGGTTTATCACCAAACCGTTTGACGAAAATAAACAAGAAGGCGTAGAGTTGATTGGCGACTATTCTGCGCGCTGGAACGCCTATACAGGCAAGGAAAAACCGGAAGCGCGAGTAACGGCGGCCTCCAGTGTGGGAGACGCGGAAAAGAATACCCTGGAAAAAGCAGATCATGGCTTTGAACAGCGTCTGCGCTTGGGCATTGATGCAAGAATAGGCGATAGTACAAATGTTACCATCCTGGGCAGTGCGACCGGCATGAACGGTGTAGATACAGCCTATGATGTAGCCGGCTCAAAAGGAATGAACGAGCAGCGGTTGGAAAAAGCGGAAGTTACGCAGAATGTGAAAAAATGGGACTTTACGGCAGGCCGGCTGACCGAACCGATGGGCGTGACAGGCTACTGGTTTGGCCAGGAATATGACGGCGGCCGGGCCGTCTGGACGAATAAAAAGACCCAGGTACGGCTCGGATATGGTGATTTCAGCCATAGCACCGGGATTACGGATTCGGCCTATACTCATGCGACGCGGCAGGTCTTCTTCCGGGCGCCCACCAAGGAGGAATGGCTGGGCTGGCAATCCAGCATCGAAACTTGGGACGGAGCTTACGGTGACGGTGTGGTTAGTGTGGACGGCTATCTGAGTTTGTACCAGAAGCTGGCCCAGGCGGCTAGCCTGGAGGAACAACAGCAGATCGTCAATCAATACCTGGAGGTCGTTAAGCAGGATGATCCGGCAGCGTACGATAAAATTACATCCAGCACTACAACGTTGTCCATCAACACTTTTGCCTGGAAAAAAGTCGCGGTTAGGGATGCGACAACAGGAGAACTAGTGGGCGAATACATTGCCATGGTAAGTCCGTATTTGGATAATTATACGGAGAAAATTTCCTATGCAGACTGGTTTAATCAGGAAGCATTGGAACAGGCCGCAGAAAGTGTATGGAATAAAATCGAATCCACTTTGGAAACAGATGGTACAAAAACAGTCACTATAGGCCTGAGCAGCTATCAGAGCACGTTTCTGCTGTCCAACGGAAAGTATACTTTCGAGAGCACCTTCCTAGGCTATGGAGAATACACGGGCGATCAGGTGTTACAGCCTATGGGGAGTGAAAAATATGTGATACCCATAGATGAAGTCAGTGCAAGTGATTTTATAACACTTACGAAGGAAGAAGCGGAGGCTAGGGCTATTACGTCCTTATGGGATAAGCAGAATGCCTTGAAAACGGTAACCTCGTGGAAACGGCTTTCTGCTGGCACTGCGGTCAGCAACACGGGGTACCTCGTTGATGCTGACATGGGGGCTGCGGTTAAGGCTATTGTTAATTTGCTGGCAGGAACTACCTGGCAGCCGGAGGACGACAGCTCTCTGCCCTTAAAGCTGTTGGAGGAACTGGGAGAAATTCTGTCAGTAGAAGGTACGGTACTGGTACAGGACCGGATCCCGTCCATAAATAATGCTGTATTTGCCCAGGCAAAACAGCAGATCGGCGATAATCTGGGAATCCAGGCCTGGTATTTACGTTCTGTCAATGACAAGCAGCACAGCATAGCGGTAGCCAATGGCGATATCAATGACGTATATGACTTTGATCAGCTGGCCAATGTCGTCGGCGTGGGGGCAAAATGGAAGCTCAATGATCAAATCACCTTGTCCTATGACCTGGGACAGAACCTGACTGATTTTGGCCGGTTCATGAATGGAAAAACGCTATATAACCACACAGCGGGAACGTCGGACTTTACGCTAGCCGGCCGGGAAGCGGGAGGAACACCGCGGTTCTGGGTAGCCCGTGTGGATATAGGTCATAGCGATACGGATCACCCGGGCAGCTGGAATGCCTTTGCCGATTACAAGCACTTTGAGCATGGTTCGTTCTTTGGCGGCAATGGCACCGAAGGCGTACCGGACCGGTATCTGGATGGTATCCGCAGCTTTACGCTGGGAGCCGGCTATGTACCGGCCAAAGACTTCCTGTTAGAAGCGTTCTATACCTTTGATGCGAAAGGCACAGGCAAACGAGATACGCTGTATGGAGCAGAGGATTTCAAACTGGGAGATTATACGAGAATGCAATTGACGTACAAGTTCTAAGAAAGACGGTCGTTTATGTACGCTTCAGTATTGCCGTGCAGGGGGGCGCTGCTCAGGACAGGAAGGCACGGCCGCCAGGGCATCCGGCCATTGATCTGAATCCGATACCTGGCAGGAAAAAAATAGCGTTCCCATCCGTCCAAAAGGAGTAGTGTCTCTTTGCAGAGTATCGCTGATGAGAATTCATTGAGCACAGGGGTCAACAGTGCAGCGTTCATCATTCTATGACTGTTCGCCACGAAGGCAAAGGCTTGCTCCATGCGGAATTTTGCAATATTATACCCCAGCTCCGCTGCGAAGCCAATTTGAACCAATTATTAAGTAATGGGTTGATTAATGATCAAACGAGCTCCTTGTAAACAACGAAGGGACGTTGCTGCTGTTCGTAAGGAGCACGTAGGAAAATTAAAGGGTTAAGCGATTCCTAAGCAGAAGTATCGGCATAGAGCCGATACTTCTTTGTTCATATTACACTTGTTCTGTTATTGGCAGGCGGTCTCAACAATTAATGAAACCATAGGGTTTAGGGGAGAAGGTGAAAAATGGCCATTACAGTGAAAGATTTATTGTCAACTCCAGCATTTTGTAATTTTGAAGTTTTGGCGGGGAAAAACGGCTTGGATCGAATGGTGACTTCAGTTTCAGTCATGGATGCTCCGGATATTCACAATTGGATCAGGGGTGGAGAAATCCTCATGACAACCGGTTATATTATGAAAGACGATACGTTGAAATTTCTGGATTTAATTAAAAATATTAATCAGGCACAGGCTGCGGCATTGTTTGTCAAGATAACAAGGTTTATTGACACTTTACCGGAAGAAGTCCTGGCGTTAGCCGAAGAACTGGCCTTCCCGATCGTATATATGCCGGTAAATCTTGCTTTTATCGATGTCATTCATCCTGTCTTGTCCCAAATTGTCAATGACCAGGCCAGACGGCTGCAGCTTTCTGAAAATATTCACCGTTCTTTCACTAACCTTGTTTTAAGCGGCGGTGAAACAGAGCAAATTATCAATACCCTGGGAACAATCATAGACCGGGACGTCGCTTATTTCGACCTTTACTTCAGGAAAAATTATATTTCTGCCAGAACGCCACAATTCAGGGACAATATATTAAATACGGCTTTGGAAGACCTTTTGCTTCAGTATATGAGCTATCCGATACGAAGCGACAACAGGGTTTTCGGGTATCTGATTTATTGCCGGCGAGAACAAGGCAGTAACGCCGATGACTGTGACGATATTGCTGTCGAACATGCCAGCACGGTGTTAAAACTTAATGTGCAGAAGAAAATATCGAATCTGGAGATTGAGTATCGCTATAAAAATGAATTTATTCAAGATCTGATTATGAACAATATTAAATACCGTGATGAAGTGACAAACCGGGCCAGCTTGTACGGCTGGGATTTTTCAAAAGGCCTGACGGCCGTTCTGGTTGAAATTCACGGATTTAAGGAAAGCTATCTCGAGGCCAGCCACTGCCAGGCTATCGAGTCACTGGAAATGATTCGCGAACAGATTTTTGAAACATGCAAACTGTTGATAAAACATAATTTTGCTCCGCTGATTTTTGCAAGCCTGAGTGACAGTATCGTTTTTTTAATTGAGACTCAGACCTTGAATATGAGCGCTTTCCACACCCAGTTAGCGGCCGTTTGCCTGGAAATTGAAACAAATGTGGAAAAAAATCACCACTTCTTTGTCACGATCGGTATTGGTAATCACAAAAAATCCGTAATGGACGTTCATTTGAGTTATCAGGAGGCAAAAACGGCAGTTCAGATTGGCAGGTTACTCTATAAGCAAAATAAAACGGTATTTTACAAAAACATTGGTGTGTATAAACTGCTGGAATCTTTATATAATACTGACGAAGCCAGAGAATTTTGTGATTTGTCCATTGGTAAGCTGAAGCAGTATGATAAGAAATACGGAACTGAATTCTTTCAGACGCTCGTTTGTATTAATGACTGTGGCTGGAATTTAAGAAAAACTGCTGAAAAATTGTACATTCATTATAATACCATCAAATACCGGTATAAAAAGATTGCTGATATTCTCAATAGTAATCTTGACGACAGTGAAGAACGCTTTGCCATGTCACTTGCGATTAAGCTCATTCGTATGGCTGACGAGTAACTTTGTCTGTAAGGGACATTAATTTTAGGATTTATTTGTACTATAGAGACAATGGATTATTTTCCTTCTTGCTATAGAATAGAAGCATACCATGTAATAACATACTTTTGCTGCACGATGAAGTGTCGATCGGAACTGTTTCCGTATCGGCACTTATTTTTTATCCGGGAGGTGTGCGCCGGCGAAGCTGGTAGTGACATGGTATTAATTTTTTTGAAGGAGAGGGAAAAAATTTATGAAAAAATGGTTTATCAGTCTGACGCTTGTCTTGTTTGTGCTGGCAGGTGTGCTTTCCGGCTGTGGCGGCAGCACAAGCAAAGTTGCCAAAATTGGCTTTGTCGGTCCTCTGACCGGCGGCAACTCTGCTATTGGTGTGGGCATGAAAAACTCAGTTGAATTGGCAATTAATCAGGCCAATGCTGCAGGCAAGCTGCCTTATAAACTTGAGCTTGTGGCAGTGGATGATGCCGGCGATCCGACAACTGCTGTTAACGCCGCGAACAAGCTTACCTCAGACCCTAGTATTGTTGGGGTTGTGGCTCATTTCAACAGCGGCGCGGCGCTGGCCACCGTGCCGGTATTTCACAAAAACGGCTTGTCTGCCGTTATTGCAGCGGCCATTCACCCCAATATTACCAAAGATGGATTTAAAGAGATAACCCGGGTGATAACAGCCGCCGATATCCAGAATGAAGTGGCCGGCAATGTGGCTGCAAAAGACTGGGGCCTGAAAACCTTTGCCGTCATCCATGATAAAACTGACTACGGGAAAACCAATGCCGAACAATTTATTGCCTCAGTCAAGAATAATGGCGGTGAAGTTGTTTCCTTTGACGGCGTTTCGGTTGGGCAACAGGATTTTTCAGCTCTTCTGACTACAATTAAAAGCAAAAATCCTGACATGGTATTTTTTGGTGGAGTTGCCACTGAAGCAGCTCTTATTAAGCGGCAAATGACTGAATTGAAGATGGCTTCTATTTTCATGAGCGATTCGGGGATTCTCTCTGATACTTTTAACAAAATTGCCGGACCTGCCGCTGACGGCACGCTCGCTCACGGTATTGGCAAACCGCTTGAGGATTTGCCGGGCGGCAAAGATTTCATCAAGGCTTATGCCGATGCCAAATATGCGGAACCTCACGAGGCATACGCCCCCTTTGCTTATGATGCGGCCAACATCATTATTAAAGGAATTGAGCAGGTTGGCCCTGACCGTGCCAAGCTTGCCGACGCGATTCGTGGCATAACAAATTTCCAGGGTATTCTGGGCGAGACCACGTTTGATGAAAAAGGACAGACACGCCTCAAGATTATTACGACCTATATCAGCGAAGATGGTAAATGGGTCCCGTATTACCGTTCGACACTGAAAGTAAAAGATAAACAGATCCAGAAGAATTAAGTAAACTCTGGGGAATGGAGTGATGCTCTTGTCTGGCGAACTTATCATACAACAACTGTTAAACGGCTTGAGTCTGGGATTTATGTATGCGCTGATTGCTGTTGGCTTTACTTTATTTTTTGGCGTCATTGAAGTTGTTAACTTTGCTCATGGCGAAGTATTTATGCTGGGAGCCTTCTGCGCTTTGGTAGCCAGCGAGGTTTTGCTTTCAACAGGCTTGCTGTCAGGTTCGATACTCTTTTTTGCCCTGGTTATTCTGGCGGTATTGGCAGCAGGCGCAGTAGTGGGGATGGCCATGGAGAAAGTCATTATTAAGCCGCTGCGCAATGCGCCGGAGATTATGACATTGCTGATTACGCTGGGGGCATCTATCGTCATGCGGGAATCCATCATGCTGTTCTTCCCCAATGGCCGCAATCCACAGCCTTTCCCTCTCTTAATCGATATGCCGGGCCTTGCTCTGGGCGGCGTTCTCATCAAGCCTGACGTGATTCTAACCGTACTGCTGGCTGGCGGACTCATTACCGGGTTGTACCTGCTGATCGAAAAAACAGCGTTTGGCCGGTACATCAGAGCCACGGCTCAGGACCGGGAAGCCGCTATGATGATGGGCATTAAAGTGAACCAGGTATTTCTCATTACATTTGCTTTGGGTTCAGCCCTCGGTGCGGTCGCAGGACTGATGAACGGAATGGCCTACGGCATCGTTAAGTTTAACATGGGCTTTGTTATCGGGATAAAAGGCTTTGCTGCCGCAGTAGTTGGCGGTTTAGGCAATGTTTACGGAGCTGTTGCCGGGGGACTGCTGCTTGGCTTCATGGAAATTCTAGCGGTTGCTCTTATTCCGGACGGATCCCGCTTTCAGGAAAGCATCAGCTTTGTGGTCGTCATTCTGTTTTTGGTGTTCCGGCCGGCGGGGATTTTTGGTGAACGCGCTTATGAAAAGGTTTAGGAGGAACAGTGTATGTCACTAAAAATTCTTCTGACAGAAATCATCGGTTATTTACTCTTTCTTGGCTTTGTCAATATAGAAAATCCGGTTGTTGTTATTGTTTATGTTTTAGGGGCGGCACTGGCATTTTTCGGATTGCTTTGGTTCCGGCGGGCCGCCTGGGATGGTCTGAAAGATGAGTTCAGGCATAACCTTGGACAAGCCACGGTCATTGCCTTTGGTCTGGCGTTAAGTTTCCCCTTTCTGCTGGCTGGAAATTCATATTGGCTGCAGGTAATTAACCTGGCGCTGTTATATTCGGTAATGGCCCTGGGCCTGAACTTTATGACAGGTAGAGCCGGGCTGGTTTGTCTTGGTTATGCAGCCTTTGTGGCCATCGGCGCCTATGTTGTCGGCATCCTTACCCTTAAAGTCGGTCTGTCTTTCTGGCCGGCGCTGTTGCTGGCCGGCCTAATCGCCAGTTTGTTCGGCATCCTGTTAGGGTTACCTGCTCTCCGGGTAAAGGGACACTATCTGGCACTTGTTACCATTGCTTTTGGGCTGATCATTCAGGAACTGTTATTAAACATGGAGGGACTGACCGGCGGCACCAACGGGTTAATCAATATTCCGTCGCCGTCGATCCTGGGACATGACCTCGGATCGCCTCTGAATCTGGGCTTTATTCAGTTTCCCTTTCAGGCCAACTTTTATTATCTCAATTTAGTGATTCTTGCCCTTTCGGTCTGGGCCATTTACAAACTAAGTCACTCTTTTTTCGGGCTGTCCTTAAATGCGATGCGCGAAGATCAACTGGCTGCTCAGTGCTATGGTCTTAACCTCACGCTGTTTAAGCTGCTGGCTTTTGCGGTAGGTGCTTTTTTCGGCGGTATTGTCGGCGGCGTATACGCTGGCATGATTAATTTTATTGCGCCGGAAAACTTTGGTTTTCAGCAGTCAACACTGGTATTAAGCATGATTATATTTGGCGGCCTGGATTCAATACCAGGAGCTATTCTTGGGGCAATATTTCTAACGGTTTTTCCTGAAAAGTTTAGAGCCTTTGAAGACTTTCGTCTGCTGTTTTATGGAATTGTTATCGTTGCCTGCCTACGGTTTATGCCCGAAGGAGTATTGCCGTTCAAACATCGTATCTTCAACCCAAAATCACAGAATCAGGAGGGAGAACATGGAACTGCTGAATGTCAAGGAACTGACAATTCGCTTCGGCGGACTGGTTGCGGTAGATAATGTAAACCTGACTTTGGGGGTTGGGGAGACACTGGGTGTAATTGGGCCCAATGGCTCGGGAAAAACGACATTATTCAATTTGCTGTCAGGCATCTATGCGCCGACCAGCGGCAGTATCACTGTCAATGGTGCGCCCAGTCATGGTTTACGACCTGATCAGGTTTTTAAGCTGGGGATGGCCAGGACCTTTCAAAATGGCCGGCTGTTTTGGAATCTTAATGTTGTTGAGAATGTTATGATGGGGATTGCCGAAGTGCGTAAGCTGCCATGGTTCAGTTCGGTCTTTTCGAACGGTGGCAACTCCGGCGACAAGGTTGTACAACAAGCTATGGAGATTTTAAGTATCTTCGGCACCCTTTTGACCAGCCAGGCTCACAAACTGGCTAAAGATTTACCCTATGCCGACCGCCGGCGGTTAGAGATTTGCCGGGCTCTGGCGTCCGAACCCCAAATTTTGTTGCTTGATGAACCTTCCGCAGGGATGGATGCCGTCGAAACTGAAACTCTGATGCTGGATTTGAAGAAAGTAAAAAATACGCTGCCTCATTTATCCATTATTGTTGTTGAACATGATATGGACTTCATTAAAGGCCTGGTGGACCAGGTCATGGTGCTAAATTATGGCCGCTGTATTGCCTGCGGGTTATTTGATGATGTCGCCAGCAATGAGGAAGTGCTGCGGGCATATCTTGGTCAGGAGGTGACGGCATGTTGAAACTGACAAATATTTCGACAGCGTATGGCGCCATTCCGGTACTGAGAAATGTGTCGCTGACTGTTCCCAAGGGTTCGATTACCTGCCTCCTGGGCAGCAATGGTGCCGGCAAAACGACTGTAATCCGCACCATCCTGGGTTTGGTACAACCTTTGGCAGGCGAGATAACCTTCCTTGACCAGAGGCTTAACTCTTTACCTACCGATGAGGTTGTCAAGCGCGGCATCGCCGTTGTTCCGGAAGGACGCCGCGTATTTCCCAAAATGACTGTTGAAGAAAACTTACTCATCGGAGCCTGCAATATCAAAGATAAGCAGAAAATCCAGCAAGGCCTGGAAAGAGTGCTGGCACTGTTTCCCCGGTTAGCCGAAAGGCGGCGGCAGAATGCCGGAACCATGAGCGGTGGCGAACAGCAAATGCTGGCTATGGCCCGGGCCTTAATGAGCTATCCGAAAATAATGCTGCTGGATGAGCCGTCGCTTGGCTTAGCGCCGCTGCTGGTCAATGAAATATTTAAAACCATCGGTCAGATTAATCAGGAAGGCATTACCATTCTATTAATTGAACAAAACGGTTTTAAGGCACTGGAAATGGCACACCAGGCTTATCTGTTGCAAAAAGGCACGGTTGTTATGGAATGTACCGAGGCCGATTCGCAGGCAAAACAAAAAATTGCTGAAGTGTATTTGAAACAACACAGCAGAGGAGAATAAGTATGCTTAATGCAGTTAGTGCGGAAAGTGCCCGCGAAGCCGTTGATCTGCTCAAGTCAATACTCCGCATCAACACGACTAATCCGCCGGGTAAGGAATATCAGCTGGCAATATGGCTGGCAGCGTGGCTGGAGAAAAAGGGCGTTTCCAGCCAGGTCGTTGATTTGGGGAATGGCCGGGCCAATCTTATTGCCAAGCTGAGCGGGTTTTCCGGTCAACCAGCCTTATTGTATACCGGGCATTTGGATACCGTTCCTCCCGGGGATCAGGCCTGGGATTACCCGCCCTTCGCCGCCGAGCAGGCCGGAGATCTTATTTACGGCCGGGGCGCGTCCGATATGAAGGGCGGCCTGGCGGCTATGATTTTTGCCGTGAGCTGGCTAAAACAAAATAATATTACTCCCAGTCAGGATATTGTTCTCCTGGGAACGGCAGGCGAAGAGGTTGATTGCTGCGGTGCGCAGGCGTTTTGTGATGGCGGTGGTATGAAGGGTATTGGCGCTGCCGTTGTGGGCGAGCCTTCAAACGGTGATGTTATCGTTGCCCATAAGGGGGCGGTATGGCTGGAGATCGTTACAAAAGGCCGCACAGCTCACGGCTCTATGCCGCATCTTGGTATCAATGCTGTTGTCCATATGAATGCCATTGTGTCCAGTTTGTATCAGCGCTCCTTTCCTGTTCAGCCGAACGACTGGCTGGGTTTGCCCACTTTTAGCGTCAATAAAATCCAGGGCGGGGTGGCAACCAATGTTATTTCCGACAATTGCACCTGCAGCGTTGACTTCAGACTTATTCCCGGACAGACGGCCAACGACGTAACGGCTATGCTTCAGGATATCATTCAGGAGCTTACGCCCGCCTACCCGGAACTGGCGGCCGAACTTAAAATAGTAAACTACCGTAAGCCGGTTGCCTGCCCGGAAGGACATCCGATCATTGACAAGGCTCTGGCCTGTGCCAGGGGCATTTCAGGCACTCCTGTCGGCCTGCGCGGCGTAAACTTCTATACAGATGCTTCCACCTTGCTGCAAGGGTTAAACCTGCCTGTTATTTTTTACGGACCTGGTGACGATGCCCAGGCGCATCAACCCAATGAATACATTTCGGTGACGAAGTATCTGGAGGCAATTAATTTCTACGCAAATTTTGCCCGGTAATGTGTATGTAGTAACAGAGCGAGAAAACAAGAAGGGTTGACCAATGGTCAGCCCTTTATTTATGTAGGTCTGAAATACAAGCACGGCTATTATAGACTGGCAAGTAGCTTATATGTAAAGAAACTGTGGAAGCAATCTCCGCCCTGGGAGATTGCTCTTTTAATGAGGGGGTGGCTGTCATAATTTAGTCATAGTTTTATTCTATACTAATTAGGTAGAAAATGGGTACCTAATTAATTTTGACGAGGTGGTTACATGATAAAAAAAGTTACGATATTACTTGCTCTGTTGACGTCGCTTACGGCCCTTGTATTTGCAGCTTCCCCGCTTGAACGGGAAATACAAAACGATTTAAAAAAATTTGACGGCCGGGTTGGGGTCTTTGCCAAGAATTTGAATACTGGCCGGACGATCAAATTTAACTCGGACGACATATTTCCAACGGCTTCCACCAGTAAATTAGTGGTTGCTTTAGCTACCTATAAATACTTGTATCCTCAGGCCACACCAGCTAAGGCCGGCCAATATGACCGGCAAATAGAGCTGATGATGACGGTTAGTGATAATAACGCATTTCAAGAATTGTTAGATGAGATGGATCGCAGTAATAAGGATGTCCTTCCTAAGGTTGTCAAGAACCTTCAACTGCGCAAGACCCAAATACATAGTGAAGATGCATTTCAGAAATATCAATATCATAGCGTAACTACACCCTACGAAATGGGGAAAGTATTCGAGAAGATCTATACAGGCAAGTTTCTGAATAAAAGCAAAAGTGAACAGATGAAATACGAGTTGGCTAATACAATTTATCATGACGAAATCCCACGCTACATGCAGACACCTGTCTTTCATAAGGTAGGTGAACTGGATGCAATACTTTGTGATGTGGGGGTAATCCAGGATGGTCATGATCCGATTCTGATCAGCTTTTTCACATCGACAGCAGATCATACTTATTCCAGCAATTTTATTGCCAGTGAATCCGCAAAACTTTATAATGCCCTGCGGAGAAAATAGCAGCAAGATTATGAAGGGGTTTAAATTAGGGACGTTCCCATGACATTGTAAGGACTTCTGTGAGGGTTCAAATTCCAGAATAATGAAAACGTACAATGGCAGGGAAAAAAGGGGTGGTTAACGAAACAATATGTATTATGTAAAGTGATTTTTTCGTGTTACAGGAGGAAACAATGTTTGAATTTTTTATTGAAATGGGAAACAGAATTGTAAACGGCGGCTTCAAGACGCATTTGGCAGTTTGCTTTATTAGTTTAGCGTTAGGCATCATCATACTCCAGTTGGTATTTTCTAAACTGCTCAAAATAATCGCAAGAAAAACAAAAATCTCTTATCCCCTGCTGCAGCAAACATTCAGGGGAATACCTACGCTGCTGGGTATTCTCATTGGTCTTTATGTTGCCATGGAAATCCTGACAATCCCGCCGCGGCCGCTACTATTTCTCCAACGGTTGTTCCACGCTAATGTCATTCTGACCCTGACCCTTATGGTCGCACATCTGGGCTCCGGCTTTCTTAAGCATAAGCTCGGGAGAACATCCAAAAACTTCGCTTCTACTTCGATCTTAGCCACAGCAATTGACCTGTCTGTTTACGCCATCGGCATATTGGTTTTGCTTGAATCTTTCGGAGTTTCGATCTCTCCGTTGATCACCGCTTTGGGCGTTGGCGGCTTGGCTACAGCTTTGGCGCTGCAGGACACTTTAGCGAATTTATTTTCCGGCATCAACATTCTGGTGTCCAAACAAATTAAGATGGGTGACTTCGTTAAACTGTCAACAGGCGAAGAAGGTCATGTAGTGGACATGAACTGGCGCAATACCACAATAAAAACTCCCACTGAGAACATGGCGGTGGTACCCAACCAAAAAATTGCTTCATCTATAATCACCAATTATGCACAGCCGTTTGCTGAATGCTCCATCTCCATTCCCCTAGGAGTCAGTTATGAAAGTGATTTGGATCATGTGGAAAAAGTTACTGTCGCGGTTGCAAAAGAAATTCTCCAAGCAACCGAGGGAGGAGTCAAAAACTTTGAACCGTTTATCCGGTACAGTGGTTTTACCGGGTCCAGTATTAACTTCAATGTTATCCTGCGGGTAAAGACCGTGACAGACCAGCAGCTCATCTGCCACGAATTCATCAAGAGAATTTATGGATGTTACAAACAGGAAGGAATAATAATTCAGTTACAGAAATGAACGGTTCGCTGCTGATGGAATCACGCCAACGGCAAGGGACGGGGGGGACAGGTCCCTTTGTTCCTGAACAGGATAGGAGGTAGCTGCATGATTATACAACCATCTACTAATGATTATGGAGAATTGATTAAAGTTTGGGAAAATTCAGTGCGAGAAACTCATGATTTCTTAGCGGAAGAAGATATTCAATTTTATAAACCGTTAATTTTAAAAGAATACTTTCCTCAGTTAGATTTATTTTGCCATAATGATGACAATCGAAAAATTGATGGATTTATGGGAATCGTAGAGGGTAAGCTCGAAATGCTGTTTATTGACTCTGGAAAACGCGGTAAGGGAGTCGGCAAAGCGTTGCTTGTTTATGCGATCAATGAGCGAAATGTTAGGTGGGCAGATGTTAACGAACAAAATAACCAGGCTGTTGGATTTTATAAGCATATGGGTTTTCGTGTAGTCAGTCGCTCGGAGTTTGATGGAGCAGGAAAACATTATCCTATTTTATCCATGGAATTGGCTGAATGAAAAGAAAGGAACTAGGAAATAGAGTGTTCAAGGAGAATGAAGATGCGGTCTCAACCTTTGCGTAACACGGGGTTGGGGCTTGATTTTTTTTATAGAAAGAATATGACATATGGTGGGAAGGGACGGGGGGCAGGTCCCTTCCCACCATATGTCCCCCTCAGAGTTAGTCGGATAATAAAATCGGCAGAAAAATCGCAAGCAAGAACCGTCCAGAGAAATGGTCTAATAGAGGAAAATGGAATATGTTGTCGAAAATAGCGAAAATAACGAATATTAGCTCTCATTTTAGCATGAATCACTTTAGTGTATTTTCGCTCCTTGAATCTGTGGTTTGGGTATTTCGTTTTCGTAAGAAAAGACAAAATATTTATAAGGTAAGGTGATTAGATGACAAAACTAGAAATGATCAGAATAGTAGCTGACTATTTTCACAAGGCGAATGAATTCGATTGCTCGATGGTCATTGCTGATAAAGATGCGGTAATACTTGACTATAAGCCGGGTCGCGATCATGACACTAAAACTAGGCCGGGGGATATTCTTAAAGGCAGAAGCAAAGAATCTATGGAAACAAGGCAGATTATTAATGTTACTGTTCCAGAGAGCGTGTACGGTTTTCGTCTGAAAGGGAATGCAGTTCCTATCATTGAGGATAATGGGGAAGCTTCCGGCATGCTTATTATATCGGCAAGCATGCGAAAACAAGATAGTTTACATAGTACTGCGCAGTCAATTGCGGCTACGGCGGAGGAACTGTCAGCAACGACGGATGAACTGGCCGCTACAGCTGTTCGCTTGGCGGAAGAATTAGATAAGGTGAAAAGCGGTAGCGACAAGGTTCTGGCAGAGATAAACAAAACGGATGAAATTTTGAAATTTGTCAGTGATGTTGCTGCAAATTCAAATTTACTCGGACTTAACGCAGCAATTGAGGCCGCCCGGGCCGGTGAGCAGGGACGAGGCTTTGCGGTGGTGGCGGATGAGATTCGAAAAATGGCTGTTAATTGTGCTCAGTCGGTTAACGACATCAAGCGGATTCTACAAAACATCCATAATGAGACAAATGGAATAGTCAGTACTATTGCCGGTAGTGCTCAGCTAAGTGCAAGGCAGGCAGCGGCAACTGAACAAATAGGTGCGACTATGCAGCAACTGGCCTCATCTGCGACTGAAATTGAGAAGGTAGCCGATACGCTGTAGAGAAAGAGACCATTCAACCCCGTCCCTGTGACAACCTAGGGGGAGGTTTACAACTCTATTTAATCCTCCAAGTTCGTATTTCTACATGCTTGGTCGGCTTTTGAAAAATACTTTTCGGGGGATGAGCTTTCGAATAATAATAAAATGCTATCAGGGAAAAAACAAAAAAACCTAATGAAATGATATATAGATTCTCCATTAATATATCCATAAAGACCTCCTTTGTAACTGGTGTACTTTAACGGAATTCGTGACAATATATATATCAAGGTAGTCTGCCTTAGTCTTTTCTTACTCCGGGCGATCTACCAAAGATTCCCCCTGATCTGCTGATGACTTAAGCGTAACTGATTATTTTCCTTGACTAGCGATTTTTTTAGACTTGTTCAGATCTATCTTATTTGGCAAGTCGGGAGCTTTGTTGAGTAGTTGAATAAAGGACTTAATAATTACTTGTAATCAAAAGATGAATGGCCTTTTCTAAATTATTTTCTAGATTTTTAAGGCGTTCTGCTGTAGGAAGTTCACCTTTTTGACGGTATGTAATTTCGGTTGCTTGAATTATAATTCGTAATTGTTCTAGTTCGATACGTTTCTTCTCAACTTCTTTAAACTCATGAAGCATAAATGTTCCTCCGTTGTTGCCCGTCATCTAATTTATAACCGAAATTTTGCTAGTCAGTTTATATGGTGGTAGCTAGCGTTGACACACTAGTGAGAAGTGGTAAATTGTGTTTAGCAATACTCTTTTTGAGAAAACAAATGACACCAATCTATAAACAGACTGATGCCAAGGAGTACAATTCGTTATCGAATTGGCAACTTGGCAGTCATAGACCAATCTGTCCTTAGACCCATAGCTTTGCGTCCTTATCTTTAGATAAGTTTGCCCGTGAAATTTGTGAAATTATGTCTAATAAAGGTATCTCAGTTACAATCTTACATCCAAGCGAACTGTTAGTCAATGAAGAAACAGGACTAAAGTCTCGAGATTCCGGGAAATCAGTCCCGCTTGCCAGCGGGTATAGTCTTTCCAATGTCAAGGGATGGGGGTTATTGACATTACCTTGGTCTGATTCATCCCCAGGCTTGGTATGTTTTGTTTGTTGAATTCTGAAAAGCAGTATGATATAGTATTTACAACTTATGTGATTGGAGCTGAAGAGATGTAATTTTTCTTGTATTATACGGCATAACAAAATTATGGGAGCAGAAATGCTGTTTGTTTTGGTGTGCCTATGCAAGAAAGTTACTAATTCTTTTCACTCACAGAATATACCTCGTCGTGCCCAATTATTGGGCTTGGCTTTGCTGTATTTATGAGCTGCAAGAATTGACTTTCTTGCAGCTTTATATTTTTATACAGGAGGATAATTATGTCTTTAATAAACGTTACAAATCTGACCTTTGGCTATGACGGCAGTTATGATAACATATTTGAAAACGTGAGTTTTCAAATAGATACAGATTGGAAATTAGGCTTCACAGGAAGAAATGGTAGAGGCAAAACTACATTTCTTAACTTGCTGCTTGGTAAATATGAATACAGCGGTACTATTTCGGCCAAAGTAAACCTCGAATATTTTCCGTTCGAGGTAACTAACACAGAAAATGACACCATTGATGTAATTGACAACATCTATCCAGACTACCTTCTTTGGCAGGTTATGCGTGAGCTTTCATTGCTACAAGTTTCCGAGGACGTTTTATATCGCCCTTTTAATACACTTTCAAACGGAGAGCAAACAAAGGTGCTGCTTGCAACTTTGTTCCTTAAAGAGAATAGTTTCTTGCTGATTGATGAGCCGACGAACCACCTGGATATGAATGCAAGAAAAATTGTCAGTGACTATCTCAGCTCTAAACGTGGCTTCATTTTGGTATCTCACGACAGAGCATTTCTTGATAACTGTGTAGACCACATCCTTTCCATTAACAAAACAAATATTGAAATTCAAAAAGGGGATTTTTCGTCTTGGTGGGAAAATAAAAAAATGCAGGACAACTTTGAGCTTGCAGAAAACGAAAAACTCCGCAAAGATATTACACGCTTGTCATCCGCCGCCAAACGTACATCGGATTGGTCGGATAAAGTGGAAAAAACAAAGTTGGGTACAAAGAATTCAGGTTTAAGGCCGGATAAAGGTTATATAGGTCACAAGTCCGCAAAGATGATGAAACGTTCTAAGGCAATCGAAGCAAGGCAACAATCAGCTATTGATGAGAAGTCAAAGCTTCTCAAAAATATGGAAAGCTCTGAGAGACTAAAAATTTCCCAACTTAACTTTCATGCAGACCGCCTTGTAGAACTTGAAAATGTATCTATATTCTACGGCGAAAAGACAGCTTGTGAGCGCGTAAGTTTTACAATTGAGCAGGGTGACAGAGTAGCGCTTTGCGGTAAAAACGGCTCAGGAAAGTCGAGCCTTATTAAGCTGATTTGCGGAGAAAACATCACTTATACAGGCACTTTCAGAAAGGCAAGTCAGCTTAAAATATCCTATGTTTCGCAGGATACCTCTCACCTTAGGGGCAACTTAACCGACTATGCCACAGATAATGATATTGATGAAAGTCTTTTTAAGGC
>NZ_DATMXX010000069.1:0-3961 GCF_035561255.1 Sporomusa sp.
CCCTTTCACATCCCCCCCGCTCCCCGTTATGAACTCAAAAGCAAAGAGACGATTGACAGCAGAACTACCTTAGAGATGCAGCAGGATTTTAACCTGCGAATTGCATTCATGGCGCTGGAGCGGCATCTGGGAAATGATGACATCTTAATTATTAGGCAGCCACTGGCCCCGGTATCGGAAAGTGCCGTTGTGGCAGCCCAGTTTATGGCATTTACAGGCATACTGGTACTGCTGTTAGGATGTACGTGGGCTTTCCTTTTTGCCAAAAAGTTTACCCTGCCAATCCTGGAGCTGAACCGGATAGCCCAAAGCATGGCCTGTCTCGATTTTTCGCTAAAATGTACAGTAACCCGTAATGACGAGCTTGGTGAGCTCGGAAGAAGCATTAATCATCTGTCAGCGCAACTGGACAGTGCGATTATCGAGCTTAGTAAGAAGAATCAGCAACTAATGGCAGATATGGAAAAAGAACGAGCCTTGGATTCGATGCGAAAGAGTTTCGTATCCAGTGTTTCGCATGAGCTAAAAACACCGTTATCACTTATCCTGGGTTACGCCGAAGGCTTAAAGGAAAATATAATCCGCGATGCTAAGGGGAAAAACTACTATTGTTCGATCATCATTGATGAAGCCGAAAAGATGGATAAATTAGTCAAAGACTTGCTCAATTTATCGCAAATCGAATCAGGTCTGTTTCAGTTAAACAGAATAGATTTTGACCTGCTGGCACTACTGAGAGATATTATAAAAAAATACCAAACCATTCTTGAGAATAAAGAGATTACCCTGGAGATAGAAAGCACCGCCAACTTTTATGTCAATGGGGATATACTTCGCATTGAACAGGTTTTGCTTAACATTTTTACTAATGCTATCTATCATTCAGATTTTACCAAACTCATCAGAATTGAGGTAAACGACACAGGCAAGAAAATCAAAGTCACGATCTTTAATTCCGGGCATCCAATACCTGGAGAAAGTTTGGAAAAACTCTGGACAAGTTTTTATAAGGTGGATAAAGCCCGCACCCGGGAACATGGACGGTACGGGTTAGGTTTGTCAATTGTCAGGGCAATCCAGGAGCAACACGGTAATAGTTATGGCGTTAGTAACCTGGAAGACGGCGTTGTATTCTGGTTTGAGCTCGACAAAGCGGGAAAAATATAATATATATATAATCCTGTAACAAAGCTGTAACAAATGCCCCTCATAATAATATTAAACAGCGTAGTTACAGGAGGGAAATGCCAATGAAGTCTACATCATCAAAAAAAATTGTTAGCGGCATAATCACAAGTTGTCTGTTGCTGTCTTTGGGAACGGCAGCGCTTGCTCATAAGGCCCCGGAAGATCAGCCCCCACAGCCGCCTTGTCTGACTGCTGAACACAGGATGCCACCCAACCCGGCCGATATGGAACGCCACATCAGCAACAGGCTTGATAAACTGGTTAAGGAAGAAACCATCTCCCAGGAGCAAGCCGATAAGATAATGGGCTTCTTTCTACAAAAGCACGCCCCAGACCTTATCGAAGAGTTAAAAAGCACAGCCAATCTATCTGAAGAGCAGGCAAAAGCGGTAGCCGATGCCCTACGGCCACCACACAGGCCTGCTCCCTGCGAGGGTGCTCCCCCTCAAGAAAAACATCCTCTGTAATGGGGTTTTGAGGCCATTTAACAAAATAGCCATACAGTCGCAAAGCTGTATGGCTATTTTATATGATTTTTTTCACTTTGGCGGCTTTCATACAGCTCTATCTCCAGAAATAATCTTTCAATAATTATTTTGCTAACCATTTCCTGAACCTGTACTGCAATATCATCAATGCCCTTCTCAATAGCACCTAACATCGCTTCCGCTTCCTCCTGTGAAAAGTTAGCGGGGACTGGCAAATCAAAGGCAGGCTCAAACAGCCTGTTACCATAATGGTCAACATAAATCAACATTCTCTCTACAACCCATTCGGTCAGCTCATCATTATTTGATAGTTTGCTGAGCCACTTTCGAATAAGCAATTCTACCTGGGCTAGATCTTGTCCCTGTTTTTTGGGAAACGGAATAATCGTTGCTGCCACACACTTACCCTCCCGCAAATTATTGCATAAAACCCGTAGTCATTATACTTAATAATTGTTGGAATAGAATTTAGTATTTAACAACTAAAAAAGGGGTAGTTGCCTCAAAATACACCGCTCGGAACCTAGCCATCTACACTGGCCCCCCTGCAGGGCGCACAAAAGAAGCCTTCTGGAAAAATCGCTAGAAGGCTTCTTTGCTTTTGTACCGGCAAGTTTCCTATTTTAATTTATTAATAACCACATTTCCGCCCAAACGCCACAGGCTGATGTTATTTATGCCTTGTTCTTTAGCAATAGCTATCCAGTAATTTACTGTTTTCACATCAGCATACCATACCTGATACGAAACGCCTTTATCCTGATACTCAAAAACCAGGCACTGACTGTCTGCATCCCTTGTTGCTTCAACATCATAGGTCGCTGCAAGGGTTTTTGCTTCTATTTCAGTCAGAAATCTTTTTTCCCCGTTATCGCCCCACAGGCAGCCACCTGTTGAAAGCGCTACCGACTTTTCACTTGGTAAGGCTTCCATGCGGGTTAAAGTTTTTTGGATGAATTCTTTATTAGCCTTCGGTCCGGGGGCACTATGCAATCCGTAAAGGTTATAAAACATGACTACATATTCTGGTCCCCGGGAAAAACCAGCGGTAGAAAACGGGGTACCCGGTTCCAGTACCAGCCTTAGTTGCAAGTTATTTTTCAGGGCTTTACTATAAAGCTTATTAGCAAATGCCACGAAAGACTGTCCGATTTCTTCATCTTTCCAGATTCTTTCATAATCAATCTCAATGCCGTCATAGCCGCCCTGCAAAGTCAGGTCAATGATGTCGTCAATATGTTTTTCCATCGCTGCCTCATCGGAAAATAGCCTGCGGAGAACCTCTATATCTTTCATCACAACCGATCCGTCAGGATTCTGCTTGTCATTAACAAAGGTAAGATATATTTTATATTGCTTTTGTTTCTGGTTTAGCTCACTCTTTTTATCGCTAAGTTCCCGGGGTATAAAAATGCGGTCATCTTTATCAAAATACGCCCCAAAATAGGAGAGCTGATCCAGTTTCTTTCCCAGCCGCGTCAAATCTTTTTCACCTGTATCCAAATCCCAATAAGCTAACCATGCTGATCTTTTTGCAGACCCGTTTGTGACTGCATTGCCAGCAGATTGACCATTATAATTACAGCCTATCAGGCTGGCAAAAACAGCTGCAACTATAGCTACTTTAAAAATTTTACCAACTATACCGCTCACGTACATAGCTCCTCCTATAACTACAAGTTCACAATAAACCAGTTTATGAGGCCTTCCCACAGCTGCCTGATGTTAAATTTGAATGCCTCAAAGCCTTTCAGCCTGCTGTCAAATTTAACCTTTTCCTTTTCTGCCCCCATGTTCTCTGTAATAATTAGCTTGTCAAATACGCCGTCATATACATCATCAGCCAGATTTCTTTGACTCCAGCCATAACCGCCCCAAGCGGTCTCCAGATAAACAGCACCTGCTTTCGGCTCAGCTACCTGTAACTCTTTCACAGCAGCTTTTTCATCTAGCATAATGCTAAGCTTATCACCCTTAAGAGATAGTGATAACATCCGGTCACCTTGCGCCTGAACACTGAGGTCAGGTATATACTCCGCCGCTCCGGCTGCCACCGTGGGGGCATTCTCCAGATTTTTATCTTTCAATCGTTCTGTATAAATCCTCACTTTTTCAGCCGAATTGGCATATTTTACGAAAGTCTCCAATTCCCGCATTTCAGCAGCCTTTTTATCTTCAGGGATTGACAGGCTTTCTTTACCATCATGTTTATCCAGATTTAATTTGAATAATTCTTGTTCGGCCCCGTTATTTTTTTCTGTAACATAGAGAATATTGTTAAGAAT
>NZ_DATMXX010000070.1:0-49207 GCF_035561255.1 Sporomusa sp.
GTTAGAAGAAACCGTTAATTTCATGTAGCGGTTTCTTACTTTTTTATATTGCTTTTTTTGCTAATTGATCCAGTGAACAGCAGGTTATCCTAGCGAAGGTCAGGGATAGTATCGGGAGGTTAATTTTTGAGGGGGGTAAGCACGCAGGCTTTTATTTTTTCTTATTATCTACTATACTAAAGGTACTTTACGGAGATAATTACAACATACACGGTCGATAGGGAGGCTACTATGCAGCATGGTCCGTCGCTATATGCAATTTTGTTTGTATTGGCACTTTTTGGTGGCTTAGCCTGGCTGGGGATCCGGATTTTGCCTAAATGGCATCCGTTCTATGCCGGTAAAAAGGTTCGATATGGCTACTGGCTGGCCACAATCTTATCGGTGGGAATGCTTAGCGGCAGCCGTTGGCTGCGGCCGGCTGACGGCTTTTCCGACGAAGGGGTCCGGTATGTTAGTTACGCGGCCTATGTGTGGCTGTTTGGCTTGTTATTTATGCTGGTGGTACTGCTGGCTGGTTATGCTGTAAGGCTGCTCGTACGGTGGCTTAGCCGCCCGGAAACCGGTCAAATCGAGACAGAATCAGTGCAGGAAGAATTGCCGGTACCGGGGGGCATAACACGCCGGCAGTTCTTGCAGGGGGCAGGGGCGATGGTCCCGGCGGTACCGCTGGCGGTCACTGCGTATGGGGTGATTGGCGGGGATAACAATATAGTTCTTAACCGCTATACCCTGTCTTTTCCCAACCTGCCGCCGGGTCTTGACGGCTATTCTATTGCCCAGATCAGCGATACCCATATCGGGTCGTTTTTCGGCATGGCCAAGCTTGACCGGGTATTGGCGATGGTTAAACAGGAAAAGCCGCATCTGTTGGCAATTACCGGTGATTTGGTGGATGACCTGGATTTGTTGTCACTAACCATGGAACGCCTGACTGCTTTCCAGCCGGAGATGCCTGACGGTATCTTTTATTGCTGGGGCAATCATGAATACTTCCGGGATATCGGACGCATTCGTAAGGCGCTATATGCCAGTCCGGTGACTGTGCTGGAAAACCGGAGTCAGGCTGTAGGCAATGGTCTATACCTGGCTGGTGTCGATTATCCCTGGGGGAAAAATAAAGAAGAGCTGGAAGTAAAGCGGCGGGATTTTTTTGCTCAGGCGGTGCGGGACATCCCGGCAGGGTCATTTACTGTCCTCCTGGCCCATCATCCGGATTTTTTTGATAACTCTTTTGCGGCTAAGGTACCATTGTCTTTAGCCGGGCATACCCATGGCGGCCAGGTATCAATTTTTGGTGTTTCGCTGCTGCCTGTGCAGTATCGCTATATGAGAGGGATGTTCCAGCAAGAGGGCTCTTATGGTTATGTCAGTGTTGGCACAGGACATTGGATGCCGCTTAGAATTGGTTGTCCGGCAGAGGTTAGCCTGTTTACGCTAAGGCGGGGGTGACCGCTGATAAAATTTCAGCAGAGAGGTTTCTATGAACCAAGTACCTGACATAATTGACTATAACCTGAGAATCTTATTTATTGGGTTTAATCCTGGCCGCAGATCTGCCGAAACCGGTCATCACTTTGCGGGCTATTCGAATAAGTTTTGGAAGCTGTTAGCAGCGGCAGAACTTACACCCTATCAATTCAGTCCGGAGGAAGACCAGGCATTATTGGCTGTCGGTCTGGGTATTACCAACATCGTAGCCCGCCCCAGCCGGGCTGCCGACGAGATTACTAAAGCTGAATTCCGGGACGGGCGGGATATTCTGCAGGATAAACTCAGGAAATACAGACCACAGATCGCCTGTTTTGCCGGGGTGGGTGTATATAAGGAATTTGCCGGTCGTTCCAGCATAAAATGCGGGCAGCAGCCAGATCATGTGGTGGCTGGGGTGAACGATTTTGTGGTACCGTCTCCCAGTGGTTTGACGCGGATCCTGTTTGCTGATCAGCTGGTGTATTATCAGCAGCTTGCGCGCCTGCTGGCCACCTAGGCTAGCTAATGCCCATGCTGACAGGACGATAGTGTCAGAAATTTGACATGAATGTTAGTAAAAGGGTTGAAGTAGGCGTTTGCTGGAGTAAACGCCTACTTTTATCGTAAATTCGGCAGTTTGTGGTGCTTGGCTGCTATTAAAAAGTTATGTATAATTATGAATAGATTATGCATAAGAGGGGTGTACTACATATTATGTCGAAAAAATGGATTGCTTTTGCCGTTCTGGCCTTGTTTGTTATGACAGTGGGTTTAGCCGGCTGTGGTGGTAGTCAGCAAGCTCAACCAGCTGCCGCTAAAGTCCTTAAAGTTGGCGCCGAGGCGACCTTCCCGCCATTTGAATTCCAGGATGAGAAGAGCAAGGATTATGTAGGCTTTGATGTGGACCTGATGAAGGCCCTTGGTAAACAAATGGGTATGGAGGTTCAAGTTGTCAATACGGCCTTTGACGGACTGATTCCGGCCCTGGAAAGCGGCCAGATTGATGCCATTGCGTCGGCGATGACTATTACCGAAGAGCGCTCTAAAAAAGTTAACTTCTCTAAACCGTATTATAAGTCAGGCTTATCGATTGTCGTAAAAGGCGATAACAGTGCCGTTAAAAGCTTTAAAGATCTCGAAGGCAAGCGTATTGCCGTACAAATTGGTACTACCGGCGCTGAAGAAGCCAAAAAGATCAAGGATGCCAAGGTTCGTGAGTTTAACAGCGCATCAGAAGCGTATCTTGAGCTAAAAGCCGGCGGTGCTGACGCTGTTGTCAATGACCTGCCGGTAAACGAATATTACCTGGCCAAGGGTGGCAGCAAAGATGCTAAGCTGGTGGGCGAAGTGCTCAATTCAGAGGAATATGGCGTGGCTGTAACCAAGAAAAACACTGAACTGGCTGGGAAGATTAACAAAGCGATGGACGAAATTAAACAAAACGGCGAGTATGCTAAAATCTATGAAAAGTGGTTTGGTAAAAAGCCGCAATAATAAAGTTGAACTAAAGCAGTATCAGGCCTTGGCGCTGGTACTGCTTTATATTTTTATGGCAGGTATTGACCTGTTTTTGTCCAATACTTATTTATTAAGAAGCAAGTGGCTATATACATATTGGCGAAGTTCACTATGTTTGCCCACGTGAGTGAGGCCCTGAAAGTAAGAAGGAGATGATCGCATGAAAAAAGTAATGTTGGGTGGCCAGGCCATTATTACCGGTTGCGGCTCAATTGCTGAGCTGAAAGCAATGAAAGCCGAACGGGCTTTCATTGTAACCGGTGGCAGTGCGATGCAAAAGAGCGGCGTCATTGCCAAAATAGAAAAAATCCTTGCCGACAGCGGATGCACCTCCAGTGTGTATGGCGGTATCGGCAAAAATCCGGATACCCAGGCTGTACTTGACGGGTTGGTGCAAATGCGTAAGTTCGCACCAGACCTGCTTATCGCCGTTGGGGGTGGTTCGCCGATTGATGCCGCTAAGGTGATGGGTTTGTTTTACGATTACCCTGAACTTGACTTTGCTAAAGCACAGGCAGGTGAACTGCCACTGCTGCGGAAAAAATTGAAATTTGTTGCCATTCCATCTACTTCGGGGACTGGGGCGGAGGTGACCAAAGCCGCGGTCATTACCTTTCGCGAGCTAGAGCTAAAGATTGGTTTGAAAACCCCGGCCTTTATTCCGGACTGGGCCATCCTGGATGCTGATATTACGATGACGATGCCGGCTAATATTGTAGCGGAGACCGGTTTAGATGCACTTACTCATGCGGTCGAATGTTACATGAATGATAGCCTGGACGACTTTGCGGAGGTGCTTGCTAAAGGTGCTGTAGCCGGATTGTTTACCTGGCTGCCGGTGTCTTATCAGGATAAGACTCTTGAGAGCCGGGAAAAGGTTCACCATTATCAGTGCCTTGCGGGTATGGCCTTTGATAACACCGGCCTGGGGATGGCGCATGGCATTTCACATGCTCTTGGCGGTAAGTTTGATCTGGGCCATGGGCTTTTAAACGCAATTGTGCTGCCTTATGCGCTGGAGTTTAATGCCCGGAACCCGGTAGTCGCCGCCCGGTTGGACGAATTGGCCCGGAGCATCGGGCGTAATGGCAGCAGTGGTTTTATTGCCGCAGTCAAGGAACTGAATCGAGCCCTGAATATCCCTGCAGGTCTAGAACAAGCCGGGGTTAAACAAAGTGCTTTTGATAATGGTTTAACCGGCTTAGTTGCCAACTGCCTGAAAGGGTCTACCCGGGTTAACCCTGTACCGGTGACTGCTGCGCAAATGGACGAAGTGCTTAAACGGGTATATGCCGGGTTATAATTTTACAGTTATAGCCAGCAGGAAAGCTGTTTAGCTGCGGCGAATTTATATGCATTATTTCCGCCAAGACAGGACCTTGGGAAAGGCAGGGATGATATATGCTTGATGTATACCGTCTGAACGCCTATCTTACTGCTCTTCATGATACGGCGATGGCCTTAATGAATCATCTTGATATTCAGCAATTGCTGGAGAATATGGTGTGCCGGGCCGGGGAGCTTGTTGGTACTAAGAACGGCTATATTGCGCTACTAGACGAGGCTTCCGGCAGTCTAAGGCTAAAAGTGGCTGCCGGCTTTTATAATCAGTATGTTGGCCTGGTCATTACTCCTGAGGATGGGGTGATGGGGCAGGTCATGATTACTGGCGAAACCTGTATTGTCAATGACTATGCTTCCTGGGGCTTCCGTAAACAGGGGCCTGAATACAAGGTGCTTAGTGCCGTAATGGGAATGCCGCTCAAAGCAAGTGGTGACCTTGTGGGCATTATTGGTCTGGCCTATGATGAACCAAAGGAATTTGGGCAAGAGGAAGTGGCTGTGCTCAGCCGGTTTGCCGATTTGGCCTCAATTGCTCTTACCAATGCAACACTATATACCGCATTGCAGCAGGAATTGGCCGAGCGCAGGAAGATTGAGAAAAAGCTTAGGTATATGAGCTATCATGATGCGCTCACCGGTTTATACAATAGAACCTTTTTTAAAAGAGAAATGGGGCGGTTTGATCGCTCTGGCAAACGGCCTGTTGCCATCATTTTGTGCGATGTTGACGGGCTTAAACTGATTAACGATACATTAGGACATGAACAGGGTGACTTGTTGCTGGATGCGGTTGCCGACGTCATAAAATCCAGTGTTCGCGCCAGTGATATTGTAGCGCGAATTGGTGGTGATGAATTCGCCATTTTATTGCCGGACACAGATGATAAGCGGGTGGGGACTATCTGCACCCGGATACGCAGTGCTGTAGATGCCTACAATGCCGAGCATCTGGAGTTGCCGCTGAGTATGTCACTTGGTTTTGCCGTAAGTGCCATTGATGTGGCAGGCACTGTGACAATGAATGAGCTGTTCCGGGAAGCTGATGACAATATGTACCGGGAGAAGCTCCACCGGAGCCGCAACACCCGCAGTGCTATCGTTAACGCTTTGTTAAAAGCACTGGAGATTCGCGATTTTATTACAGAAGGCCATGGCGACCGAATGCAGGAATGGGTGGAAGGGCTTGCTACAACCCTTAATTTGTCTGAACGACGCACCGGTGATATCAAACTGCTTGCTCAATTCCATGATATCGGCAAAGTGGGAATACCTGACCGCATCCTGTTTAAGCCAGATCAGTTGACCTCTGTAGAACACATGGAGGTGCAGCGGCATGCCGATATTGGCTATCGGATTGCACAGTCGATTTCAGATCTTATTCCGATCTCCGATTTTATCTTAAAACACCATGAATGGTGGAACGGCAGTGGTTACCCGATCGGCCTAAAAGGGAAGGAAATCCCGCTGGAGTGCCGAATTTTGGCTATTGTTGATGCTTATGACGCCATGACCAGTGACCGGCCATACCGGAAAGCGCGGAATCCTGCTGCTGCCCTGGCCGAATTAAGGGTGCAGGCCGGCAGCCAGTTTGATCCTGAGCTTACTGCTATATTTTGTGAACTTGTAGAAAAACGCTTAGGAGGGGATGGCGTTTGACACTTAAACTCATTCTGGGCCGGGCCGGCTACGGCAAGACCTGGCAATGTTTTGACGAGGTTTTATCCCGGCTGGCCGCATCGCCTGATGGCCGGCCGCTTATTTTTATTGTGCCGGAGCAGGCTACCTATGAGGTAGAACGGGCCCTGGCCTCAGCCTGTCCGGCTGCAGGGTTTGTTCGCGCCCATGTCCTCGGGTTCCGCCGGCTGGCGCACCGGGTATTGAATGAAACAGGCGGGGATGCCAGACCCCATATCTCCGAATTAGGTAAGCGGATGGTATTTAGCCGCTTGTTAATGGAGCACAAATCCAGTTTGAAGCTGCTCACCCGGGCTGCCTCGGAAAAGAGCTTTGCCGAAACAATCGAAGCTTTGGTTAAAGAATTTAAGGCCTATGGGATTGGCCCCGCAACGCTTGCTGCTATGGCTGGTGACCAGGAGCGTCTGGGCAGCCCGGCCCTGGCCGGCAAGATCCATGATTTAGCCCTGCTGTACCAGGGGTTTGAAGATTTCCTGGCCGGGCGGTATATTGATCCGGAGGATTACTTAAGTCTCTTAGCTGAAAAAATTCCGGAGTCTGGTCTTGTAGCTCAGGCTGAAGTGTGGATAGATGGCTTTACCTGGTTTACACCCCAGGAGTATGCGGTGCTGGAGGCGTTGCTGAAAGCAACTGCAAGTGTTACGGTTACTATTTGTCTGGATCAGCCGGATAACCCGCTTAATACCCGGGAAGAGGCGCTGTTTCACCGTCAATGGGAAACCTATGCAAAATTAAAAAAGATGGCTTCAGGGTTAAAGGTGCCTGTTAGTCAGCAAGAACTATTTATCCCACGCCGTTTTGAAAAGCCGGTGCTGGCAGCCATTGAGCAGCAGTTTTTTGGCAGCCGGAATGCAGGGGCTCAGTTTGAGCAAGCTCAAGAGAGTGGTTTTACGTTGGCTGAGGCGGCTAACCGCCGGGCTGAGGCCGAGGCCATTGCCTGTGAAATGATCAGGTTAAGCCGGGAAGAGGGTTTACGGTGGCGGGATATGGCTGTTCTGATTCGTGATACAGACAGTTACAACGAGCTGATGGCGACAGTACTGGCTGACTATACTATCCCGTTTTTCAGCGACGGCAGCCGTCCGGCCGTCCACCATCCGCTGGCCGAGCTTGTGCGTTCAGCCATTGAGCTTGTGCTGGAAAAGTGGGGCTATGAGCCGGTGTTTCGTTGTCTTAAGACCGATTTGTTTCCGGTTACGCGGGATGAAGTCGATATTTTAGAGAACTACTGCCTGGAGTTTGGTATTCGGGGCTCAAGGTGGACAAACCCGGAAGCCTGGGCTTTCCGCCGTCGCTACTCGCTGGCTGAGGACGAATGGGCCAGTGATGAGCTAAGTGAGGCCGAGCAGGAGTATCTGGTCCATGTCAATCACATTCGCAGTCAAAGTACCGCGGAATTAGTGAAGCTGGCCGACCGGCTGACGTTGGCCGTGCGCCAGGGTCTGCCGCCGGTGGAACTGGCCCAGGCATTGTATGAATTTTTGACAGGGTTACAGGTGGCTGACACGCTGGAGTCCTGGGCAGACGCGGCTGAGGCCGGCGGTGATTTGGAGCAGGCCCGTGAACACCGACAGATGTGGGCAAAAGTGGTGGAGCTGCTGGACCAGATTGTGGATACCTTTGGGGATCAGCCGCTGACCCTGGAAGATTTTTCCGCCATTATCAGTGAAGGGCTGGAAGGCACTACACTCAGCCTGATTCCACCAGGGCTTGATTATGTAACAATTGCCGCACTGGAGAGAACCAGGCGGCTTAAAATAAAGGCAGCATTTGTGCCGGGGGCGAGTGACGGTGCGCTGCCGCGCCGGCGGCGGGAGGAAGGCCTGCTGACAGATAGTGAGCGGGCACAGTTGATTACGCTGGGTCTGGAGCTTGGCGGGGGGGCTGCAGCCGATACCTTTGCAGAGCAGTTTTTGATTTATACTGCCTTGACCCGGGCCGGGAGAAGGTTGTGGGTGAGTTACCCGTTGGCAGATGCTGAGGGCAAGGCCCTGGGTCCGTCAATGATCGTGAGGCGTCTAAAAGAGATCACCGGCGCCAAGGTAAGGGCTTTGCCGGTTGAGCCGCCGCCAGGGCGGGAAGCTGAATATCTGGCCCGCCCTGAGCGGGCGCTGGCGGCGCTGGCCGGCGCACTTAGGCTGTACAAGCACACCGGCCACATCAGTCCGGCCTGGTGGGATGTATATAACTGGGCGCTGGCTGAGACCAGTCTGCGGCCACAACTGACTGCGGCACTGGCCGGCCTGTTTCATCATAATCAGGTTGAGCGGCTGCCGAAAAATTTATCAGGGCGGCTATATCTGAAGAATGGCGTGTTGCGGGGCAGTGTCACCCGGTTTGAATCCTTTCGGGCCTGTCCGTTTAAGCATTTTGCCCAATATGGTCTGGGGTTAAAGGAGCGGGCTGTTTATCAGCTTAAAGCCCCTGATTTAGGCCAGTTTTTGCATGCTGTCATTAAGCAGTTTGGCGATCGGCTAACTGAACGTGGACAACCCTGGGGCGATGTGACACAAACACAGATTAGCGAGTTGTGTACCGGTATTGTTACTGAGTTGGCGCCTAAACTGCAAAACGAGATATTGCTGAGCAGTAAACAGCATGAACATTTGGTAACAAGGCTGACCCGGCGGGCTGTCCGGTCAATAAGCAGGCTGGTAGCCTGGGCCCAGGTGAGCAAGTTTAAGCCCCTGGCCTTGGAACAATCCTTCGGCCGCGGCTCTGGTGCGCTGCCACCGCTGACATTTCCGCTGCCCGGAGGGGCGCTGGAGGTAGCCGGACAGATTGATCGCCTGGATGTCGGGGAGCATGAAGGACAACAGTATGCACTGGTTATTGACTATAAATCAGGCGGGGCCTGGCTTAGTCTGGCTGAAGTGTATTATGGTCTCAAGTTGCAGCTATTAACCTATCTCTTAGTTGCTGTCGGCAGGCAGGGGACGGCTAATCTATGTTTACCTGCCGGTGTGCTTTATTATTTTTTGAAAAATCCGGTGGTGTCAGGCTCAACACTGAAAACCCCGGAGCAGATTGAAAAAGAGATTAACAGTAAACTGAAAATGCCGGGCTGGCTGCTGGCAGATGTCAACCTGGCCGGCCTGCTGGATGGGACCTTAAACGGCTGGTCCGAGTTTTTCAGGATTGCCCTTGGCAAAAACGGTTTTTACGAAAGCTGTATGGATAAGCTCAAGACTGAGGAAGAGTTTGCCCTTCTCCTGGCGCATGTTGAAGAGCAGCTGGTGGCTGTGGCTGAGGCGATTCTTGCCGGAGAAACCACAATCAGGCCCTACCGGTTGGATAAGGCTACCCCCTGCGGGTATTGTGCCTTCCGGCCGGTATGCCAGTTTGACCGGCATCTGCCGGAGAATGACTATCTGGCGCTGCCCCGATTAGATGATCAGACTATTATGAATGAACTGCGCCAGCGGAAAGGAGGCAAGTGATGCAATGTTCCCCTGAGCAGCTCTCTGCGATTGAAACGCGCGGTCATAACCTCTTAGTGGCCGCAGCGGCCGGATCAGGCAAGACCTGGGTGCTTGTAGAACGGATTATCCGCCGTATCATCGACCCGCAGGAACGCCTGAGTGTGGATAATATACTTGTTGTTACCTTTACCAATCCCGCCGCCAATGAGATGCGCAGCCGGGTGGGGGAGGCCTTAGCGGCGGTGCTTAATAACCCTGAATTAACCGACCCGGAACTCAAGCGTCATGTGGAACGCCAATTGGTGTTGCTAAACTCGGCCAGCATTTCCACCCTGCATGCTTTTTGTCAAAGTCTTGTCCGTCAGTATTTTTATCTGCTGGATATTGAGCCAAATTTCCGGATTGCCAACGAGACTGAGATTACATTAATTAAGAGTGATGTGCTTGATGGTGTCTTTGAGGAGGGGTATGCTCAGGCTGATCCCGAGTTTCTGGCACTGATTGACCATTATGGTGATGAAGACGGTGATAATTCGCTGGCCGGGCTGGTGCTCAAGCTATACAATTTTTCACAGAGCCATCCCTGGCCTGGGGAGTGGCTGGAAGGTTTAACCACGGCGTTTGCCTTGCCGCCTGAGGCTGATTTTGATACTACACCTTGGTCTGCGTTGGTCCGGGATAAGATTATGCTGGACTGGGAGGAGGCCAGACAGTCGCTGGCGGCACTGGCGGCCCAGGCTGCGATCCCCGGGAATCCTGCCGCCTATACGGCTACCTTTGGAGAAGATATCAGTATCATTGATAACCTCCTGCTGGCTGCCGGTAAATCGTGGGCTGCCCTGGCGGCAGCTATAAACGATCTCAACTTTCCCCGTATTGCGCCAGTGGGCAAGGAGGTTGCCAAGGAAGTCAAAGACTATTTTCAAGGTCAGCGCAACAAAGCGAAAAAGCGGGTGACAGATGCCAAAGCAGCGTATTTCGAACGCAGCCCGGCTGAACTTATCGGCGACTTGCGCCAGGTTGCACCACTGGTTACTGCCCTGGTCCGGCTGGTTAACCGGTTTGCGGCAGGTTATGCAGCTGCCAAACAGGGTAAAGGGGTAGTTGACTTTAATGATCTGGAACACCTGTGTCTGGCGGTGCTGCGTGACGCTGACGCTTCTCCGGATGTTTACAGGCCCTCGGTTGTGGCGAAAGGGCTTAAAGTCAAGTTTAAGGAGATTATGGTTGACGAGTATCAGGATACCAACAGGGTACAGGAAGAAATTATCCGCCTTGTTGCCAGTGATGAGCAGCCCAATCTCTTCATGGTAGGGGATGTTAAGCAAAGCATCTACCGCTTCCGGCTGGCCGAACCAGAGCTATTTATGGATAAGTATCACCGGTACCAACAGGGTGAGGCGGCTGGCTGTAAACGCATTGATCTCAGCCAGAATTTCCGCAGCCGGCCCGGTGTGCTCCATGCGGCCAACTTCTTGTTTTGTCAGTTGATGACTAAGCGGACGGCTGAGCTTGATTATGGCCAGGCTGAGCAGCTTAATCCTGGTCCTGATTACCCGCTGACAGAGCTGCCTAATCTGAACGGCCCTGTGGAACTCATGATCATTGACCGGGATAAGGGCCCTGACGAGGCCGAGCAAGCCGATGAAGCCGGGGACACAGGCAGTCAGGCCAACGGTGACGCCCCTGAGACTACCTCCAGCCAGCTTGCTGAAGAAGAGCTGAGTTCTTTTGAACAGGAAGCGGTGCTGATTGCCCGGCGCATCCAGCAATTAATGGCTAGTGGCTATCATGTATTTGATAAACACAGTGGCGGCTATCGTCCCTTGCTCTACCGGGATATCGTTATCTTGTTGCGGTCGGTACAGGGTAAGGCGCAGGCGCTGCAGGACATGCTGCGGCAAAACGGTATTCCCTGTTATGCAGAGCTTGCGTCCGGTTATTTTGCCGAGACTGAGATTACCATCATGCTGGCCCTGTTGCATGTGATTGATAATCCGCACCAGGATATTCCCCTGGCGGCTGTGCTCCGGTCACCATTGGTAGCTTTGGCTGGTGATGAACTGGCTGACCTGCGGCTGTGTAAGCCGGAGGGCAGCCTGTGGGCGGCTGTAATGGCCGCCAGCACGTCAGAAACCGCCTCAGACAAGGTATTGCTGCTGCTTGAACGGGTAACAGCCTGGCGCAGTCTGGCGCGGCGTAAAGGCGTCGCAGACCTAATATGGCGTATTTTCCATGATACCGGCTACTATGATTATGTGGGTGGGATGCCAGGCGGGGTGTTGCGGCAGGCAAACCTGCGGGCGCTCTATGATCGTGCCCGGCAGTATGAAGCAACTAATTTCCGGGGGTTGTTCCGTTTCCTGCGGTTTATTGAACGGCTAAAAGAAAAAAACTCTGATTTATCGGTTGCGCGGGCGCTGGGTGAAAGCGAAGATGTTGTCCGGGTCATGAGTATTCATAAAAGTAAAGGGCTTGAGTTCCCTGTTGTCATTGTTGCCGATATTGGCAAAAGCTTTAATCTGCAGGATACCACCGCCCTGGTATTGTGTCACAAAGAATTGGGGGTTGGGCCGTATGTCACCCTGCCGGAGCTTAGGTTCCGTTATCCGACACCGGCCCGCTGGGGGATTCAACACAAGATTGAGCTTGAGACAAAAGCCGAGGAACTCAGGATTCTCTATGTTGCCCTGACCCGTGCCCGGGAAAAGCTGATACTTGTCGGCTCTACTAAAAAACTACTGCAAAAATGTGCTAATTGGTGCCGCTGTGCCGGTGAACCGGACGCCAAGCTGCCGCCCAGCCAGGTCATTAAGGCCAAAAGCTATCTGGACTGGGTTGGTATGGCTGTGGCACGCCATGCTGACGGTGCGGTTATCAGGCAGTATGCCGAATGCTCCGACCTGCCGGCACCAGAACTGGCTCAGCACCCTTCTTCCTGGGCGGTAGAGATATATCAGTCTATTGATATCAAACTATTGGAGCAGTCTGAACAGGCTGATGATACTCTGCTTACTGCGGTGCAGCAGTTAGCGCCGGTTGCCGGTGGCACTGATACCAAGTGGGTAGATAATATCTTGCGGTGGGAGTATGGCTGCAGTATTGCTGTCGGGAAACCGGCCAAACTGGCTGTGTCTGAAATTAAGCGCCGTCTTGAGCTTATTGAACAGGGAGAAACAGAGGCTGAACACCTGTTTATGCAACCGGCTGTGCATAGCCGGCCCCGGTTTCTTCAGGCTAAGTCAGGGTTGACACCTGTGGAATACGGGGTTATGGTTCACACCGTCATGCAGCATATCTCGTTGACCGGCCCGTGTACGGCCGCCGCGATCACTGAACAGGTACTGGCTCTGGAGGCCAGACAGATTCTTCTTCCCGGTCAGGCTCAGTCGGTGGATGTCACAGGTATTGCCGCTTTTTTTGCCTCAAACCTGGGGCGGCGACTCCGGCAGGCCCGGCAAGTGTGGCGGGAACTACCGTTTAGTCTGATGCTGCCTGCCGAGAAGTTTTATCCTGACCTGAATGGCTGCGGCGAACGGATTTTCGTGCAGGGGGTTATTGACTGCCTGTTTGCTGAAGACGATGGGCTGGTACTTGTCGATTACAAGACTGACCGGGCGGTTTCAGACGATGAACTGGCAGCTAAATATGCAGTGCAGCTTAGTATGTATACCATCGCGGTTGAACAGATTCTTGGGCGTCCGGTTAAGGAACAGGTCCTGTATGCCTTCGGATTGGGGCGAGAGGTCAACTTAGCGGTACTTGGCTAATATTAAAACAAATGGGGTTGTGCGAAAAAATATTTTCGGCACAACCCCATTTATAATTAATCACTATTGTCTTACACATACCATCGCTTTTGGCAGGAAGTTGCTTTGGGCGTTAGCGGCAAGTATTTTGTCAGCGTCAGCCTGGCTAATAATAATATTTACGTTATGGTCGCGAAGGCCAATCGCTTTAGCCATGATCGGGGTGGTACCGGCGCGGGACTGGCCAAGCTCAACTGCCCTAATATCTTCCGGGGTGCACATATAATCGATCATACCCTGCGACACAGCATACTCTGGAATGATATTCATATGACCATAGATAGCCCGGCCGGTATCATCAAAGATGACCGGGGACATCGCCCGCTCCAGGGGAAGACCGGTTACGTCAACAACTAAACCGGTATATACCGGCAATGTAATCGGGTAATAGGCCGGTGACGGTGACGGCAGGGGAACAGGAGTAATAGGTTTTGTGGCATCGACAATTACTTCTGCCAGACTACCATTGCCATACAGGTTAATGCGCATCGTTACCTGATAAGTGCCATCAAGAAGTTGCTGCTCATTGACAATTCTTGCTCCTTTTACTATACCGGTGACCTGGGTTCGTACCGTATCATTTGTTGTTTCAAAATTTTGTACAGTTGTTTCAGCCGTAATTTTTACACCCTCAACGCTCTCCAGCAGATTGCGCTGGGCATCGACGATTGCTGCCCGTCTGGCCATTAGGCGGGCTTGGGCCGGAGACTTGGCAATGCTTGAGGGCACACCGGTGCCAATGGCCTCGACAAAACCTTCATCCCAGTTGATAGAACCGTTGGCACCTACCTGGTCAACAGTGGAAACAGGTACGCTTACATTGGTATTTACGGTTGCTGCGCCGGCTACCAGCGGCAATCCGGTAATAAGCAGCGTGCAGATGGTGAGGCCGGCTAAAAATTTCTTGAACATAGGGTATCCTCCTCTAGTTTAATATTTCATTACAGACTGAATGCCACTGTTAGAAATGTCAGTGATACTCAGATTAATGCCACTTAAAATAAAAAGAACCCAATAAGTACAACGCTAAATATGCTTTCTCGACAGCGGGAACCATTGCTCTCTTATTTTACATATTTCTAACTATTTCGCTTACCAGGACTAATTTCCTGCACTAATAGGGTATACATATGAAAAATTAACCATTTTAGCGGAATTTACATAGTAAAAACCCGGGGGTTTTCCTCCCCGGGTTTTTGCATACTGCTTATTTTAGTTAAAACATGCCTTTGCGCCACAGGCCAAAAGCACTAAGCGCAGTGACTGCTCCGGCAAATAGCAGCGTGGCCGTAAAGCCGCCTTGTCCGCCCATTGGTATATCAACATTCATTCCCATAAAGCTGGAGACCATAGTTGGGATGGCCAGGATAATGGTCATGGAAGCCAGGAATTTCATAACCCGGTTAAGATTGTTGGATATAATGGAAGTAAAGGTATCCATCATCCCATTTAATATACGGCTGTACATCTCAACCATCTCAATGGCCTGTTTGTTTTCAATAATAACATCCTCTAGCAGATCTTCATCCTCTTCATAGATCTTGATAAGATGTTGTACCTGACTTGTGGAACGCAGCCTGAGGAGTTTTTCCAATACTATGCCATTAGAACGTAAGGAGGCAGCAAAATAGGTTAAGCCTTTTTGCAGTTCTAAGAGCTGAAATATCTCCTCATTTTGCATTGAGCGCCGCAAATACCGTTCAATCTCATCGGTACGGCGATTAATCTGCTTTAAGTATTTGAGATATAATGCCGCCGATTTGTACAAGAGCTGGAATAAGAAGCGGGTCTTTTTAAAGGTACTAAAAACCCGGGCATTCTCGGGATTGAATTCTGCCAATACATCGTTGGCTTCCAGACAGATTGTGATAATGTATTCCGGAGTCAGAACAATGCCCAGTGGCAAAGCATCATAGCTGTCATGACCGCGGGTAACAGGGATATTTGTAATAACAAGCATATAATCTTCTTCAAGTTCAATACGGGAACGTTCTTCTTCGTCCAAAGCTGCTTTAAGAAAATCAAGGGGGCTGCCGGTTGCTGCCGCCACTTGTTCAAGTTCTTCCGGGGTAGGATTTATAAGTTTAAGCCAGGCACCCTTTTCAAGTGTCTGAAGTGTCAATTCATATAGACGCGTACAGTTGCTGCGATAAATTTTTAGCATGATTGCTCCCCCTCGCTTTAATTTAGGGGAATACAAATCCTTGCCTGAGTTGCCGATGAGCGAGGGTAAAATTTAAACAGAGTAACCCTGTATGCTCAGACAAACCTTAGGCGAGAAAAATGGAATATTCCCCTGTTTTTAATTAAATACAACAAAATGGGCCCACCAGGTCGGTCTACGTCCATCTATCTCACCTACTTTTAGTTTTCTATTGATTATCTTTAAATAACTCTATAAAGAATATAATTCTGTTTACGTTAATAGTCAACCTTTTTGTAAAAAATTAACCTGATTTTTACCGGATCTTAGCATAGACTGAGAACCCTATATGGTAGAATGTTACTAAACCTCTCGTTCTATGTATTAATGTATTAAATTAGCCGGTTGAGTGTGCGCTAAGTATGCTGACAAAGGAGGTGTATTTAGATGGATGATTCGCTGCTTGATATAATCTTGACAGAAGAAGAACTGGATGAACTGCTGCGGGACTTGCCTCAGATTGTCCGGGAACTTGAAACTGCCGACTGGCTTGCTCATACCTAAGTGTGTCTGCCAGCAGAGAGAAATTACCATAGCCTGTTTTGTTGACAAGTCTGATTGCTGTTTGCTATAATACTATATGTGTCCGATATGGAGGGGTGTCCGAGCGGTTTATGGAGCTGGTCTTGAAAACCAGTGATCCCGCAAGGGACCGTGGGTTCGAATCCCACCCCCTCCGCCATTAACTATCAGTTGACGTGGTTCATTGCGGCTGATATAATATCTTGTATAATTCACTACACGGAGTGGTACTCAAGTGGCTGAAGAGGACGGTTTGCTAAATCGTTAGAGGTCGTGAGGCCTGCCAGGGTTCAAATCCCTGCCACTCCGCCACAATTAAACATTTGCGGCTATTGGTTGATAAAACCGGTAGCCGTTTTTGTATTGTATTACAAGTTTAATGCTAGAGCAACGATGGAAAAACAGGGTATCGTCATGATAAGCCTGTTTTTTTGCTCTGACCACTCTAGCCTGGAAACATTGCAATTGTCTTGTTGGTCTAAGTGCCATTAAAGGGGATATACTATCAGTTAATGAAAGGCTGTGTGTGTTAGGTGCTAACCTGCTTGGACTAAATGTCGAAAAATACATGAAACGGGTGAAGCAGATTGAATCGCTATATATTATACTTCTCTGAAATCAACAAATCAAGTCTGTCTAGTGTAGGCGGCAAAGGGGCAAACCTGGGTGAGTTATGCCAAATTCCCGGGATTAAGGTGCCGGGGGGTTTTTGTGTTTCGACCAAAGCTTATAGTGATTTCATAAATACAAGTCAAGAGATTGCCGTGTTGGTCAAGCGGCTGGCATTAAGCAGCCTTGAATCACTGGAAGATCTTAAGATAACAGGACAGAGCATCAGGGCCCATCTTGAAACGCTGACCATTCCAGAACAGATCCAACAGGCAATTATCTGTGCCTGGCAAGAGGTTGGCAGTCAGCATGCATACGCTGTCCGTTCCAGCGCGACCGCTGAAGACCTGCCGGGGGCATCTTTTGCCGGACAGCAGGACACCTTTCTGAATGTTAAGGGAGAACAGGAGATTCTCGACTGTATCCGGAAATGCTGGGCATCGCTGTTTACCGACAGGGCTATCGTTTACCGACAGAAAAATGGCTTTGAACATGATAAGGTCCTACTGTCTGTCGTTGTACAGCAGATGGTTTTTCCGGAGGTTTCGGGGATCATGTTCACTGCCGACCCAGTCAGCGGCAACCGGAAAATCGTAGCTATTGATGCGAGTTTTGGACTTGGGGAGGCACTGGTATCTGGGATTGTTTCGGCTGATTTATACCAGGTAAAATCTGATGTATTGATTAAACAGCGAATTGCTAAAAAAGAAATTGCTATTTACGCTAAGCCTAATGGTGGAACTGTTAAAACTGAAATTGCCTGTGAGCAACAGCTTATCCCGGCCCTATCAGCGGCGGATGCGGTCCGGCTGGCCCGGATGGGACGAAGCATTGAAGCGCACTTTGGCAGTCCTCAGGATATTGAGTGGGGGATTGCAGATCATGACATATTTATTTTGCAGAGCCGGCCAATTACCACTCTTTACCCTGCGCCCTGTGTAGCTGAAGATAAACCGCACCTGTTCGTGTCCATCGGTCATCAGCAGATGATGACTGAGGCCATGAAGCCTCTGGGGATATCGGTGCTGAGAACCCTGGTGCCGATTGGGAAAAGTTTGCCTCAGGAGGAGAGCAATTACCTGCAGGAAGTCGGTGGGAGGCTGTATCTGGATTTGACTTATCTATTGGGTTACCCCCAGGTAAGAAAACGGCTGCCCGAGCTACTGTTTAATATTGACGAAATGATTGGCCGGGCTGTGCAGGACTTTATCGGCAGAGCTGAATTCCAACCGGCGATACATTCCGGCAAAAAAGTGGAGCTGGCTTTGATTACCAAGGCCTTCCCCACAGCCTATGCGGTGTTCAGAAATATCTTATATCGTGATAATGAGGAGGCTATTGAGGAGATAACCAATTTTCTCAATGGCCAAAGCAAAGAGAATAGAGAAAAATTACAGGCAGTATCTGGGGTGGAGCGTATCGAACAGGTGCAGAAAATACTGCCTGCATTAGTACCGACGGTTCTACCTGAGGCAGCTCCCTATCTGGGGGCCGCGTTGATTACTTATAAACTGATTGAGGGCCTGGCCAAGAAGTGGTTGGGTGATGCGGCTGAGCTGGGTACTATCAGTAAATCCCCTGCCGGCAATGTAACCACCGAAATGGGTTTGGCGCTGGGGGATGTGGCAGATGCTGCCCGTCAGTATCCGGCGGTCATTGAGTATCTCAGGCATGCGTCTGACGATTCGTTTTTTGACGGTTTGCTGGCTGTTCCCGGTGGTGCAGCTGTTTTGCCTGTTTTTTTAAATTTTTTCCAACAGTATGGTATGCGGGGGACTGGTGAAATCGACGTAACCCGGCCACGGTGGCGGGAAGTTCCGACCCACTTGGTTCCTGCTATTTTGAGCCAGATTAAAGGCATAAAGCCCGGTCAGCACCGCGTTGATTTCCTGGAAGGCAAAAAAGAAGCCGAGCTTGCCACACACAGATTATTGGAACGCCTGCGGACAACACCAGGGGGCTTTTTTAAGGCCAGGCGCATGCAGCGATTGGTTAAGGTTCATCGTGCTTTTATCGGACTTAGAGAACACCCTAAATTTTTTATTGTCCAGAATCTGGATATGATCAAACAGGCCATTTTGCAGGAGGCGGCTTTGCTGGTTGCGGACGGAATCCTTAAGCGCCCGGAAGATGCGTATTGGTTTTCACTGCAGGAAATTAAGGAAATAATTGCAACCAGGCAGGCTGACAAAACTGTTATCAGCAGGCGTAAAGAGAAATTTGCCAACGATGCGAAACTTACCCCCCCTCGTGTCATCACCAGTGAGGGTGAAATCATTACCGCTAAGCCGGGGGCACATGTACCGCCCGGGGCTCTGGCCGGCAGCCCTGTGTCGGCTGGAACGGCTGAAGGCCGTGCCCGGGTTATCCTGAAGCTGGAAGAGGCTAAAATGGATAAGGGGGACATACTTGTGGCACCATACACTGACCCCGGCTGGACACCGTTATTTCCGCTTGCGGCCGGATTGGTGACCGAGGTTGGCGGGCTGATGACCCATGGTGCAGTGGTGGCCCGGGAATATGGAATTCCGGCCGTGGTAGGCGTCGATAACGCAACCCAAAAAATTCAGGATGGACAAAAGATCCGGGTAAACGGCACACAAGGTTTCGTAGAATTCCTATAGACTCAAGGGGACGGTTCTCCTGAGTCACTTTTTGCTGGGTTGCAAACTCGATTGGCGGCAAATATTATAGGAAGGCTTCTTTTCGCAACCAGGACACAATAGCTGCGTTAGCCTGCGAAGCGTGATCTGATAAATGGTGGTCACCACCCTGATAAAGCATTAATTCTTTAGAGCCTGTCGCCAGATTGTAGATCGTATGAGCCTGGCCGACAGGGACAATAATATCTGCGGTGCCGTGCAGTACAAGGAGTGAGGTGCGGGCAAGCCGCTTAACAGAGGCTAATAAGTCATGGTTCTGAAAATCGCGAATAAAATCAGGGGTAAGGAACAGGTTGCCATACGCATCGGTTAGATTCAGGTTTTTGCCTGCCAGCAGTTGCTCATAATGGCAGCCTAAGGCCTGCTGAAAGGTAGACACTAAGTCCCAAGGGGTCGCCCAAAGGATAAGGCCGCTTATTTTTTGATCTGCTGCAGCCACGGCTAGCGAGGCGCTGCCGCCCATGCTCCGGCCGAGCAATACGGTTTGACTGTCGACATTCTGGCGGGAATACTCAATAACGTCATTTAACTCCGCCATCTGGCAAGATAGGTTTTGAAGTGGGGTAAAGTCAAAACGAATCACATTTACGCCGGCGGTGGCAAGGGTTTCGGCAAGCAAAACTGCCTGGCCGCCGCCATCTTTAGTACCCCGGAAGCCATGGGAGATGATTAATGTCGTCTTCGCAGACCTGGCGGCTGGATGAATAACGCCGGATACAGTATTTTTACCTGTGGGAATCATAATGGTTTTCATAAAATATACCTCACAGAAATCTTATTCTCGCCGAAAGTGTTGTAAGCGGTTGGTTATACTAATCAATGTGGTACAAATCAATTCCAAGGAGAAACAAAATGTGTGGCCGACAACGTATCAACCAGTAGTGGGCGGAGCTAAGGAGGAGTAAAATGCCTGAAATGATATTAGGTTATCTGATAAGCAATTTTCTGATTGACAGCCACCAGTATGAGCAGTGGCACCGATTGAGTCTGGATGAGTTGAAAGGTACGCTGGCAGCTGCGAGAATCATGACTGCTGCAGAGTTTGACGGTTTAAGTAATCAGATTGCTGCCGGAGCTGAGCTGAATACAGTTGAAAATCAATATGGATATCAGGACGCGCCAGAAATAGACTAACCCAATGCAAAGAGCCTGCTCCAAAAGAACATGTGACGTTTTACAGAAGACAAACAATAAACATGTAAGCTGAGGGGGAACATTGGTAGTAGGAATTGATTATAGAAATAGGTACTAATATATGGGGTTAACCTCGTGAATAATTATACATCAAAACAGGTATAAGGACAGGCTGCTATGCCTGTTTTTTTTCTTTAGAATATTCATTTATTCTCTGAGTTAGGTATATATGGAAATTGAGGAACAATAAGGATAAGGCAGGATATGTGATGTATACAATATTTTGTGATTTAGGGACTTGCACAATTGTGGATACCTTGATAAAATAGATTCTATTCACACCTTTAATATCTGATACTAAAACTTGATATAGGGAGGTGGAATCGGTTGCTATGCACTGGTTGTGCATTGAATTTAATCTAAATTTACAATAGAGGAGTGCAGTAAATGGAGTTTTTGTTAGCGCTAGCTAGTATCATGATGGTGAACATCGTGCTTAGCGGCGACAATGCTGTGGTCATTGCTATGGCCAGCCGTTGTTTGCCCCCGAAGCAGCAGAAGATGGCCATCCTGTGGGGTAGCGCCGGAGCAATAGGGCTGCGAGTTATTTTAACACTTGTAGCGGTTGTACTCTTGCAAATACCCTATGTGCAGTTTATCGGCGGACTACTCCTTATCTGGATTGCAGCTAAATTGCTGATGGAGGATAAGTGTGAGGAAAATGTCGAAGCCAGCGGTTCCTTTATGGCGGCGATCAAGACAATTATTGTCGCCGATCTGGTAATGAGTCTTGACAATACTTTGGCAATTGCTGCTGTGGCTAAAGGTGATTACATGCTGCTGGCCTTAGGCCTTGCCCTCAGTATTCCCCTTATTATCTTCGGCAGTCAACTTATTATTAAAATTATGGATAAATATCCCATCGTTGTATACGCCGGTGCTGCTTTAATTGCCTGGACAGCCGGTGAAATGATGATCAGTGACCATAAAATCGGCCCTGTCATTCATGGTGTTTTTCCTGAGTGGCTGGTCCCTGCAGCCATCACCATTGGCGTGCTGGTGGTAAGTGTCTGGTGGAAGAAAAGTCACCAGGAACAAGGTGCCGACAGTGGTGCAAAAGCAAGCCATTCAACGCAGCAATAAATTAAATAAGTAATATAAAAGGCATCGCTTTTAGAGTGATGTCTTTTTTGTGCAGGTAATCGCTATGGTATAGCGAATATTTATAGTGAATTTGCAGTTTAGGAAGGGTTGACTATTATGGCGGCAATGCCTACATATATTCAAAAACGCTTGGCTTTATTTCTGTTTTTAACCATAGTGGCACTGGTTGGTTTGGCTGGCCGAATTGCCTGGATTCAGTTTGGCGAGGGGCAGCTGCTTAGTGCTAAGGTGCGGGACCAGCTTAGAGAAAGCCGGGTCATGCAGTCGCCGCGCGGGACAATCTATGATCGTACTGGGCGGGAACTGGCTGTTAGCAGTATGACAAAATCGCTGTATGCCAATCCAAGAGAGATAAAGGATGCCTCTGTGCTGGCCGATCTTCTGGGCTCTGTTTTAGGTATAAGCCCGGAGGGGATTAAAGAGCGTCTGATGACAGGAGCAAGCTTTGTATGGATAAAGCGGACCCTTGAACCGGAGCAGACTAAGGCTGTGACCTTGCTTATTAAAGAACACGGCCTTACTGGTCTTGGCTTTGTTGAGGAGAGCAAACGTTATTATCCCAATGACAGTTTGGCGGCACAGGTATTAGGGTTTGTCGGTACTGATGATATTGGCCTTGAAGGGATCGAGATGACGCTTGATAAGACGATCAAAGGACGGGAGCTCAAGCAGGTCATAGACACCGACAGTCATGGTACGCCGATTTTTAAGTCAATATTTTCATTTATTCCCGAGAAACAAGGCAAATCGGTGTATCTAACCATCGACAGCACGATTCAGTATATTGTGGAGCGGGCACTTGATAAGGCTATGGCTGAGACCGGCGCGCAGGCCGCTACCGTAATCATTATGCAGCCTAAGACAGGTGAGATTCTGGCGATGGCCAGTAGGCCGACCTATAACCCTAACCAGTTTGAGCGTTATAGCTCTGAACAATGGAAAAACCGGGCAGTTTCTATTGTCTATGAGCCTGGTTCAACCTTTAAGTCTGTTATTGCGGCAGCTGCGCTTGAGGATGGGAAAGTGCGGCCGGATGAGCGTTTTATTGATAAAGGCTTTGTTGAAATCTCCGGGCGGCGGATAAAAAACTGGAGTGATGAAAGCTACGGAGATGTATCTTTTATCGATATCATCAAGAACTCGATTAATACCGGTTTTGTGCAGATCGGTATGCGGGTGGGTGCTGCTAAATTGACAAGCTATGTCCGGGGTTTTGGGTTTGGTAAAGTATCAGGTATCGAATTACCGGGTGAGGAAGCAGGCTTGATGTTTGATCCTAAAGAAATGCGTGACAGTGACACTGCCACTATGTCTATCGGACAGAGTATTGCGGTTACTCCCATTCAACTGACGGCTGCAATAGCAGCTATTGCCAATGATGGGGTGTTGTTGAAGCCCCGGATTATCAGAGAGTACCGCAACGATGACGGCACACTGGCAGAAGCATTTGAACCGATAGCTGTCAGGCAGGCCATTAGCCCGGCAACTGCGCGGACATTAACCAGCATGCTGGAAAAGGTTGTCAGTGAAGGCGGTGGAAAAAAAGCAGCTGTTAAAGGCTATCGTTTTGCAGGAAAAACAGGAACCGCCGAAAAACTAAAACCAGATGGAAACGGCTACCTGTCTGGCCGGTATATAGCTTCCTTTGGTGGCTATGGCCCTGTTGAAGACCCGCAAGTAGCGGCTCTTGTCGTTCTCGACGATCCTGCTGGTATTTATTATGGCGGTGAGATTGCGGCGCCGGTGTTTAGTGATATTATGTCGCAGGTAATGCGTTACTTGAGTATTAGACCTCATGAGGGTAATCCGCTGCTACCGCCGGATAATCCGGTAGTAAAAAGCGCTGAGTTACCTTACTCTGTTCCGATTGCGGATGGACCTTCAGCACCACCGCCGCCCGGACATGTATTGGTACCGGTGTTAAGCGGTAAAAGCATCAGGGAAGTCGGTGAAGATCTCCATAGTCTGGGGTTGACTTTTGTGCCAGTGGGGACAGGCTCAGCGGTGAAACAAAATATAGCCCCCTATACAGCTGTCAAACCGGGGGCGGAGATTATTGTCTACTTTGAACCAAGATAAGGCAGGTGGCTGCATATGTTAGACAAAATCGAATTAGCCCAGCTGCTTGCTGAAATGGCCCTGCTGCTGGAGCTAAGCGGTGAAAATACGTTCAAGATACGCGCTTATCAGAATGCGGCGCGTACCATTGAACAACTTGACGGCAGCCTGACCGATCCGGGGGTTGCAGCCAGGTTAGCAGGCACTAAAGGAATTGGTCCGGTGCTTGGGGAAAAGATTCGCGAATACATTGCTACAGGCCGGATAACCTATTATGAAGAGCTTAAGAGTAGTTTACCACCTGTGCTATTTGAACTGATAAAGCTTCCCGGCCTGGGACCAAAGAAGGCGTTGGCATTACATGCACAACTTGGGGTCCAGTCTCTGGGCGAGCTTGAGTATGCCTGCCGGGAAAACAGGCTGGTATCTTTATCAGGTTTTGGTGGCAAAACCCAGGAAAGGATTCTGCAGGGGATTGAAGATATGAAAAAATCTCAGGGGCAATTTATCCTTGGTGATGCATGGCCGGTAGCCGATTTGATTGTTGAATATATTAAACTTCAGCCGGGAGTAGTGCAAGCTGCCATTGCCGGCTGCATCCGCCGCGGCCTTGAGGTTGTCAGGGGTATCGAGGTTGTAGCTGCCAGTTCGTCGCCGGATAATCTGGTTGACGGTTTAATGGAGCTGCAGGGAATCGACCATGTGGTTAGCCGTGAGGCAAATAAAATTACAATTAGGCTGTTAAATGGCCTTATTTGTACAGTTTATATTGTTGGAACTGATGATTACTGGACAGCGTTAGCTTATTATACAGGCAGCAGCGGTTATGTCGCTAAGCTGGCAGAGCAGGCTACACGGCAGGGATTGATATTTAACGCTGCAGGTGTTACAACAGAGGCCGGCGATCGGGTTGCAGTGCAGGATGAACGCAGTCTTTACTCCCTGTTAAAGCTGCGCTATGCTGAGCCTGAGTGTAGAGAAGATGAGGATGAACTTAAGCCGGTAGGGACAGACACAGACGTGCTGGTGGCTGCGTCAGATATTCGGGGCGTTTTCCACGTCCATACCACTTATTCTGACGGGGCGGGTAGCCTTGTTGATATGGCTGCCGCCGCCAGGCAACGCGGCTGGCAGTATTTGGGCGTTGCTGATCATAGCCAGACGGCGGTTTATGCCAGAGGCCTCAGAACTGAAACTGTTATGGCACAGCGGCGGGAGATTGAAAAACTGAATGCAGCACAGCCTGGGTTTACTATTTTGACGGGGATTGAAAGCGATATATTACCTGATGGCTCGCTTGATTATCCGGATGAGGTATTGGCAAGTTTTGATTTTGTGGTGGCATCAGTCCATTCGGTTTTCCGTCAGAGTGAAACTGACATGACTCGCCGTATTGTGAGGGCTGTGCAAAATCGTTATGTAACTATGCTGGGGCACCCAACCGGGCGGCTGCTGTTGGGCCGAAAAGGGTATGCGGTTAATTTAACCGAGGTTATCCAGGCTGCTGCCCAAAGTGGAACAATTATTGAGATTAATGCCAGTCCTTACCGGCTTGATCTTGATTGGCGCTGGTGTCGAATTGCTAAAGAACAAGGGATTCTATTTGCTATTAATCCGGATGCACATGCTGTAAGTGAATTTGAGCATATGCGCTATGGCTTGGCGTTAGCCCGCAAAGCGGGACTGACGGCCGGCGATATCGTTAATAGCTATCCCTTTCCTCAAGTATTAGGGGTGTTGCAGCGCAAGCGCCAATAGCCCTGGCTGTGTATAAAAAAACATAAGAGGTGGCTATAGGCCACCTCTTATGTTAATTGATTTAGTTGCTGCTGTTGATATCATATTGTGAAGTCATGGTGCCAGTTGTGCTGGTGGTGGAAGTTGAGCTTTGGCCGCCCAACGATGATTCATATTGCTCGATCATGCGGCGAACCATGTGACCGCCAACCCGACCGCAATCGGCCGATGTCATAGTACTCCAACCTTGGCTGCGAACGCGTTCGCTTATACCCAATTCATTAGCAACTTCCATTTTCATTTGATCAAGGGCGTTTTCAGAGCCGGGATTAACTGGTTTTTTGCTTCTAGACATGTAATAAGCACCTCCTGAAATTTGTCTAAACCTAGTATTTACGACTAAACTAATCGTTATCCAAAAAATATTATGTTAATTAAGTAAAATGTTGCCAGCGCTGATTGAGCGCTATCTTGTAAAAAAATAGTACAATTATTTTGGAAGGAATTTACAAAATGGCAGAGAATTACTATATGCACCAGACCGTTGCTATAGAACTGCTACCAGGTGGGGGCTTGCGATGCATGAAATGACAATTGCCCAGGGTATCCTGGAGTTAGCTCTTAATACAGCCAGCAGTCATGGTGCCGGCAAAATAACCGGCATTAAGGTATTGGCTGGCGAATTGACCGGTGTTGTGCCTGAAGCCCTGGAGTTCGGTTTTGCGGCTTTGGCCGAAGGTACATTGGCTGCTGGGGCTTGCTTATTGATAACTATTGTTCCGCTAACCGGCCGGTGTCTGGATTGTGGTGCTGAGCACCGGGTTGATAAATATCGCTTCATTTGTTCATCATGTGGCTCATATGCTATTGAGATTGTGTCAGGCCGGGAACTTAAAGTAGAAAGTGTGGAGGTGGAGTAGCATTGGAAATTCCTGTTATGAGTAATATTCTTAATAAAAATGACGAGAATGCTGCAGCACTAAATGCCATGCTGACTAGCCGGGGAATTTTCACGGTGAACCTATTGGGCTCACCAGGGTGTGGCAAAACGTCGCTGCTGGAACAAACGGTAAGATTGTTAAAAAATGAGCATACTCTCGCTGTGATTGAAGGTGATTTATATACCTCGAAAGATGCTGACCGGCTTGCTGAGTATGGAACACCGGTTGTTCAGATTAATACCCGGGGCGGTTGTCACCTGGACGCTTCTATGGTCAAGGCTGCGTTAGCTAAGCTTGATTTAGCAACAATTGATATTCTGATTATCGAAAATGTTGGTAATTTGGTATGTCCTGCAGAGTTTAATGTAGGTGAGCATGCAAAAGTTGTTGTACTTAGCATTACAGAAGGCGAGGATAAACCACTTAAATACCCGCTTATTTTCCGGCAGTCTGAGGCTATAATTCTAAACAAAATTGATTTGTTGCCTTATACAAGCTTTGATATGGATGCTGCTATTTGTGACATAAGAGGATTAAATCCTCAAGCGAGCTTACTGCAAACCTCCTGCAGAACAGGGGATGGGCTAACTGCTTGGATTGAATGGCTTAAAACCAGGGCGTCCCAGACGCGCAGGCAGGCAAATACGATTTAGGGGGTTAAGTGTGACTAGTCTGGCGGAAAAAGAGCGGGAAATTGAGATTGTGCGCGGCCAACTGCATCTGTTAGTTGAGCAAAAACATGGTAATTTCTCGGATAGTGAGGTAACAAGAATGAGCACTTATCTTGACAAACTTATTGTTGAGTATGAACTGGCCAGCGTCCGGCGGTCTAATCAAAGTTGATCCCGTCAGGCTGATACGAAAAACTGAGGTCTAATCCGGCTGCTGCAATTATAAATTGTACTAGTGGGGTATTTACTCCACCAAATAGTACTCTTTATAGCTGCGGAGGGAATGGAATTGAGGAAAACGGGGAACAGGCAGGAACTCAAAAGAGGCCTTAAAGAGCGTCATATCCAATTAATTGCTCTTGGCGGCTCTATTGGGGTAGGATTATTCCTGGGATCATCAGCGGCGATTCAGACGGCTGGTCCAGCTCTCCTGTTTGCATATCTTATTGGCGGTATCGTTGTTTTCTGCCTGTTAAGGGCGTTAGGCGAGGTGGCAGTTGCGTATCCGGTAGCTGGTTCATTCAGCACGTATGCTCATACGTTTTTGGGACCGTTGCCTGGTTTTTTAACAGGCTGGACATATTGGTTCATGTGGGTTGTGACAGGCATGGCTGAAATAACTGCCGTCGGTGTCTATATGAATTATTGGTTTCCCGAACTGCCACAGTGGATTCCCGCTCTGGCAGCGGTCGTTATTATGACTGGTGTCAATCTTGTTGCAGTAGAAGCCTTCGGTGAATTCGAATTTTGGTTTGCTTTAATCAAAATTATAGCCATTGTCCTTTTAATCCTGGGTGGGTTTGGGATGATCCTGTTTGGTGTTGGCAATAATGGTGTTCCGCTCGGTATTTCGCACCTTTGGCAACATGGCGGGTTTTTCCCGTATGGAATAAGTGGTGTGGTTATGGCACTGGCCATGGTATTGTTCTCCTATGTCGGCATTGAAGTGATTGGCATTACGGCCGGCGAGGCCAAAGAACCTGGAAAATCACTGCCGGCGGCTATTGACAAGGTGTTTTGGCGGATTATACTGTTTTATATCGGATCATTGTATGTAATTATGTCGATATATCCCTGGACAGAGATTGGCAGTGTAGGCAGTCCGTTTGTATCTGTCTTTGAAAAGCTGGGGGTAGCTAATGCCGCCGGCATAATGAACTTTGTCGTGTTATCAGCAGCGCTATCTTCCTGCAATAGCGGTGTTTTTAGTACAGGACGTATGTTGTATACCCTGGCTGCTCAGGGTGAGGCGCCAGCATTTTTACGGAAGCTTAACAATAGCCAGGTTCCTGTTAATGGTGTGCTTGTTTCATCTGCTTGTTTAACAGCAGGGGTAGCCCTCAATTATTTCATTCCCGCGAAAGTATTTACCTATGTCACAAGTATCGGTACCTTCTCTTGTTTGTGGGTGTGGGCAACCATAGTTATTGTTCAGACAAAATTCCGGCGCAGCCTGAGTCCTGGCGAGAGGGCAAAGCTGGCCTATCCAATGCCCTGGTACCCGGTTTCAGGTATTTTTTGTTTGCTAATGCTGGGGCTGGTGGCTGTTGTGATGAGTCAGGATCCTGATACTCTTCTGGCTCTGGTCATCGGCCCGATATGGCTGCTAGGGCTGACGATGGCGTATTTTTTTTGGCGGAAACTGTAACCCTGCTTCAATGTTCTCAAATTAACATTAAGTTGGCGTGATTTTTGCATAACAATTGTTGAGCGATACGATGCAACTTGTGAGGGGGATTCATTTATGTTTGAACGTCCGGTTTGGGCAGAGGTTGATTTGGCCGCGATCAAAAAAAATGTCGAAAAGATCAAAAACAGCCTTAGTCCCAATGTCAAGTTTTGTGCTGTAGTTAAGGCTGACGCCTACGGGCATGGCGCGGTAGCCGTGGCCCGGGCAGTTTTGTCGGCCGGTGCTGACCGGTTGGCGGTAGCTCTCCTTAGTGAGGCTATTGAGCTTCGACAGGCAGGTTTTTTAGCTTCTATCCAGGTACTTGGCTATACCCCGCCGCATCAGGCACGTACGGTCGCAGCTTATAATATTGCGCAGACAGTGTATACAATGGAGGCTGCCAGTGCTTTAGCGGCTGCCGGGATTGAGACAGGGAAAAAGGTGAAAATACATATAAAAATTGATACAGGCATGGGGCGGATTGGTATTTTGCCTGAAGAGGCAGGCGAATTTGCCAGTGCGGTATCTGTTATGCCCGGGGTAGAGCTTGAAGGCGTGTTCTCTCATTTCGCCACAGCCGATGATACTGATAAAACCTATGCTAAAGAACAATACGCTAGATTTGAGGAAGCGCTAGCGCGAATAAGTGCCAAAGGAATTAAGGTGCCAATAAGGCATATTGCCAATAGTGCTGCCACTTTGGAAATGCCGGAGACCCATCTGGACATGGTGCGGCCAGGCATTATCCTGTATGGACTATGGCCATCGGCTGAAAGTAAGCGCAGCATTGAATTGACCCCGGCTATGCGCCTTAAAGCTCAGGTTGCTCATGTTAAAACTGTAGAGTCCGGAACGAGCATTAGCTACGGCCGAACTTATACGGCACGAGCTGAGCGGAGAATTGCCACATTGCCGATCGGTTATGCTGACGGCTGGACGCGGCTGTTATCAGGTAAGACCGACGTTCTTATTCACGGTCGCCGGGCACCTTTGGTAGGTAGGATTTGTATGGATCAATGCATGGTTGATGTCAGTGCCATACCAGATGTTCAGCCAGGTGATATAGCTACGTTGTTTGGAGCACCGGAATTATCAACAGATGAGATCGCGGCTATTGTAGGGACGATAAATTATGAATTGGTGTGTATGGTGAGCAAGCGGGTGCCACGGGTATATAAGAATAGTTAAGCGCTGGTTAAGGCTTCCTGGAGAGGAGGCCTTTTTTATTACCATAAAAATATTGGGCAGAGCTGAGTGCTCCGCCCAACAAACGACAAGAAAAGGAACCCCCAATTATGCCAGAACTTGCTCTAGGGGGGTAAACGGCAGGTTGTGGGCTTCGGAAACCGCTTGGCAGGTAACCTTGCCGTTATAGACATTAAGTCCTTTAGCAAGACCAGGATCGGCCTTAAGTGAATCTTTCCAGCCCTTATTAGCAATCTGGAGGGCAAATTCGAGCGTGGCATTGGTTAAGGCGAAGGTTGAGGTCCGGGCAACAGCGCCAGGCATATTGGCAACAGAGTAATGAACAACACCGTATTTCACATAGGTTGGGTCACTGTGCGTGGTAACGCGGTCAATTGTTTCCACTGAGCCGCCTTGATCGATGGCCACATCAACAATAACCGAACCGGGCTCCATCGTTTTAACCATATCCTCAGTAACCAGCTTAGGCGCTTTGGCTCCAGGCAACAAAACTGCACCAACAAGCAAATCCGCTTTTTTAACCCAGTTGGCAATATTATAACTGTTGGACATTACCGTAGTTACCCGGCCGCCAAAGATGTCATCAAGGTAAACCAGACGTTCAGCCGATTTATCAATAATAGCAACCCGGGCCCCCATGCCAACAGCCATTTTGGCTGCATTAGTGCCAACAACGCCGCCGCCGATAATTACTACTTGGGCAGATTCAACACCAGGAACACCGCCTAATAGGATGCCTTTACCACCAAACGGTTTTTCCAGGCAGTGTGCGCCTACCTGTACGGCCATTCTACCTGCTACTTCGCTCATTGGCGTCAAGAGCGGCAGTGTATGATGGCGTTCGATCGTTTCATAGGCGATACCAATTACTTTTTTATTTAGTAACGCTGTGGTCAGTTCAGGCTCAGGTGCCAAGTGCAGGTACGTAAACAGGATTTGCCCCTCATGGAACAGCTCATATTCTGGCGCAAGCGGTTCCTTGACTTTCATAATCATCTCCGATTTGTCAAAAAGCGCTTTCTTATCGGCAAGAATCTGCGCTCCGGCTTTTACGTAGCTTTCATCGGAGAAGCCGCTGCCTGCTCCGGCATTTAGCTCAACAAGCACAGAATGTCCGGCTTTTCTCAACGCTTCGGTCCCGGCCGGAGTAAGAGCCACCCTGTTTTCGTTGTTTTTGATCTCTTTTGGTACGCCAATAATCATGTTTTTTGCCTCCTAGTCCTTATTAGTCAGGCGCTAATGTGCGCCGCTTTGCTCATTGATAGTACAATGCAATTACTATGCCACAAAGTAATGGATGAATTTAATACACAATGTTCAAAAAATAACTTGACATAATGATCTAATGTCTCTTGATTAAGCAATATGAATGGATATAGAATTATGATTGTCAGAATAGTTGAAAAGATAATTTCGCAAATTTATATCGATTAACAACAAAAATTGCTGCGGTTATTGGCAGCGTTTTTTTGGCAACGCAAATGGGGAGCAGGTGGAAATTTTGGAAAGCGCAGCTGAAATGAGAACCCTATTGGCAGAACTCCGGCATAAGATTCAGGTGTATGAGACCATTCTGGAAAGGCTGGATGTGGGTATCCATGTCATTGACAACAAGGGTAAAACCATTGTTTATAACGATACTATGTCTAAACTGGAATGCTGTGCTACTACTGAGGTATTAGGCAAAGACCTGTTAAGTGCTATGCCGCATTTAACGACCGAGACGAGCACGTTGCTTACTGTTCTCAGGACCGGTAAATCGCTAACCGACCGCCAGCAAAATTATATTAATGCCCACGGTAAACAGATTGTTACAGTCAATAGTACTACTCCGCTGCTCATTGCAGATAAGGTTATGGGGGCGCTGGAAATCTCCAAAGATATTACCTTTATTCAGGCGCTGGCTGATAAGATTGTTAATTTGCAGGAAAACCTGATTAAACAAAAAAAAGGCGGACAGGTTCCGCATCACCCTAATACACGCTATACCATCGAGAGCATCTTAGGTGAAGCGCCCTTGTTGAAGGTGGCAATTCATTACGCCGAGCGAGCTGCCCGCACACCCTCCAATGTGCTGATTTTTGGTGAGACCGGTACCGGTAAAGAGCTATTTGCTCAGAGCATTCATAACCTAAGTCCCCGCAAACATCATCCGTTTATTGCTATTAATTGTGCTGCCTTACCGGAGCAACTGCTGGAAGGACTGCTGTTTGGCACAACTAAAGGCGGTTTTACCGGTGCTATTGACCGGGCCGGGTTGTTTGAACAGGCTAATGGCGGTACTTTATTGCTGGACGAGCTTAACTCTATGAATATGGAACTGCAGGCCAAACTGCTGCGGGTTCTTCAGGAAAATATCGTCCGCCGGGTGGGTGCCGCTAATGAAGTGCCTGTTAACGTGCGGGTTATTGCCACCATGAACATGGATCCATCTGCAGCCATCGAGCAGAAAAAGCTGCGGGAAGATTTATATTACCGGCTTGGTGTAGTCACCATCAGGATTCCCGCCTTGCGGGAGCGAAAAAATGATATTGCTATTTATACAACAGCTTTTATTAAAAAATATAATAGTGCTTTAAAAGTAAAGATAAAGAGGATTTCCCCGGGCGTAGAAGACATTTTCCTAAGGTATAACTGGCCTGGCAATGTTCGCGAATTGCAGCATGTAATTGAGGGGGCAATGAATCTAATCGTAAATGAGGAAGAAATTGAGGTACAGCACCTGCCGATGCTTTTTTGCGCCAATGCAGCTGTCAGCGCAGAATCGCCCCGGGAAGCTGCTGTTCGTCCTGTTGCTTTAGAAGCCGGGCAGACGTTGGGCGATCAAAAAGAATTGATGGAAAAAACAATCATTGCAGCGGCACTGGCCGAAACCGGTGGCAACACCACCCGGGCTGCCGGGCGGTTGGGTTTGACCCGTCAGGTGCTGCAATACAAAATAAAGAAATATAAACTGAAGTAGTGACAGGCCTGTGGCGTACATCCTGGCATTGATTGTGCATGATAAGTTTTCTGAGACTAAATGCAAAGTCGATGTGGAGGTTTTTTGCTATGGGCTATCCATTTGTGGAAATTGATTTAGAAAAAGTAACAGCCAACGCCAGGCTGCTTGTTTCTTTATGCCAGAAGCAGGGGATTGAGGTGGTTGGCGTTACTAAAGCCTGTTGCGCAGATACGGCGATTGCAGAGGCGATGGTAGCAGGCGGGGTGCAAGCACTGGGCGATGCACGAATCCAGAATCTCCGTAAGCTTCGCGAGGCTGGGATTAAGATTCCATTGCTGCTGCTGCGCATTCCTATGCCCAGTGAAGTCAGCGAGGTGGTAAGGGTTGCTGATTGCAGTCTTGTTTCGGAGTTCGCAACAATGCGCCAGTTAAGTCAGGCGGCAAAAAAAGCAGGGATCGTTCATGACGTTATTCTGATGCTTGATATGGGGGATTTGCGGGAAGGGGTTGTACCGCAAAAAATTTTGCCCCTAGTCCAGCAAGGTATGCTTCTGCCGGGAATCAGAGTACGCGGGTTTGGAACTAATTTTGCATGTTATGCCGGTTTGATTCCAACACCGGAAATCCTCAATAACCTTGTTAATCTGACCCAGAAGGTAAGGGAAGAGTCCATGCTGGCTCTACCTGTTATTTCAGGTGGAAACTCTGCCAATATTGAGCTATTAGTAAGCGGCGTTACGCCGGCGGGAATTACGCAGCTGCGGCTTGGCGAAAGCATTCTGCTAGGACGGGAAACGGTACATCGCAACCCCATTCCCTGTGCCTATCAAGATGCTTTTATTTTGCATGCAGAAGTGGTTGAGGTTCAGGAAAAACCGTCAATACCACCAGGGAAAACCAGTCAGGATGCTTTTGGTAATACACCTGTATTTCAAGACCGGGGCATAAGGAAACGGGCAATTGCGGCTATTGGCCGGCAGGACGTTGAACTTGAAGGGTTGCAGCCAACGCTGCCAGGTGTAGAGATACTGGGCGGCAGCAGTGATCATTTAATTCTTGACGTTACTGAGGCTGCCGGTGAAATCTGTGTGGGGCAGGAGTTGTGTTTTTCCATGGAATACGCCGCATTGGTCCATGCTATGATTTCTCCTTATGTTTCGCGGGTTTATAAACACCCGGAGAAATACTGCTGCGGATAATGGATTGGCGATTGTTGGGGATAGATGGGTAAATGGTATTCTAAATAATTAGATTAGTGCAAAAATTTTGGCACTACTGCAAATAATTTTGCGGCAATTGAACCGAAAAATACGGAATAATCCGTCTTTTTCGGTTGGCATCAATCTTGCGTTTAATAGGCCTAGCAGTTATTCATTGCAAATATTAAGCAGGAGGCTGGTCATATGGAAAACGTCAAAGTTGTTTTATGGGGTCTAGGTGCTATGGGGAGCGGGATGGCAAAAGACATACTGCTTAACAAGCAAGGGATTGAGATTGTGGCGGCTATTGGACAAAACCCCGCAAAAATTGGGAAAGACTTAGGGGAGGTTTTGGGGCTCGACCGCAGGCTGGGCGTCACTGTTTCGAACAATCCGGAGCAGGTACTGAAAAATACCAAAGCCGATATTGTGCTTCATTCCACCCAGTCCTTTACCTCAGATGTATATCCTGAATTAGTGCTTATTGCCGAATCAGGCAAGAATGTCATTACCATCGCGGAAGAGATGTCGGCACCACAGGTAGAAACCCCTGAATTAGCGGAAAAATTGAATAACCTTGCCAAGAAAAACGGTATCACAATTTTAGGTACAGGCGTCAATCCAGGTTTCGTACTGGATACATTAATTTTGACATTGACGGGCGCTTGCCAGGTAGTAAATAAAATTAGGGCAGCCCGCATTAATGACCTTTCGCCGTTTGGCCCCACTGTTATGAAAACGCAGGGCGTCGGGGCAACTGTGGAAGAGTTCCATGCCGGCGTAAAAACAGGGGCCATCGTGGGTCATATTGGTTTCAAACAATCGATTTACCTGATTGCCAAATCGTTAGGCTGGGAGCTTGATGATATTGTGGAAACCAGAGAACCTATTATCACCAATGTATTTCGGGAAACACCGCATGTAAAAGTGCAGCCAGGCATGGTGGCAGGCTGCCGGCATATTGCCCGCGGTTATAAAAACGGGGAAGAAATTATTACTTTGGAACACCCGCAACAAATTCACCCGGAATTAGAGGGTGTGAAAACAGGTGATTATATTGTCATTGAAGGCACGCCGACCATTAAGTTCGCAGATGAACAGGAAATCCCCGGAGGTATCGGTACGATGGCGACTGCTGTAAACATGATTCCACAGGTAATTAACGCACAAGCCGGCCTGCTTACTATGCCGGAACTTCCTGTCATCACTGCCTTGATGGGTGATGTTCGTCAAAAGATTAAACGCTAATAGCTGGATCAAGTGATAAATAAAGTAGTTCAGACACTGCTGGAGACACGTACGGAAACATTTGCCCCATCTCAATGCTTAATTTATAGCTAAGCAAATAAGCACCGCTGGTTCGATGTGATAAGAACACAGATAGTTTGGTTTGATCAATTTATGAGGGGGATTTTTAATGTCGGTTAGTGGTTTTGATGAAAAGGTCAACAGTGCGGTGGCCCAGCAGTCCGGTTTGGACAGGGGGATGAAAAGCAGGCATCTATTTATGATCACTTTAGGCGGCGTTATCGGGACTGGTTTATTTCTGGCATCTGGCTCTATTATAAATCAGGCCGGCCCGGGCGGCGCTGTTGTTGCTTATGTTATTGGCGGGTTTATCATGTATCTTGTTATGCTGTGCCTTGGTGAGCTTGCTGTGGCGATGCCTATCGCCGGGTCGTTTCAAACCTATGCCAGCACCTTTATTTCGCCGTCGGTGGGCTATCTGCTGGGATGGCTGTTTTGGTTAAACGGAGCAACGACCATCGGCATTGATTTGGTAGCAGCCGGGATGTTGATGAAGAACCTGACGCAAGTCTCGGAATGGATCTGGGTGCTTGGCTTCGGGGTTGTACTGTTCGGTCTGAACTCGCTGCGGGTGGGCGCGTTCGGCGAATCGGAATTCTGGTTTGCCAGTATCAAGGTAGCGGCTATCATCGCTTGTATTATTACCGGCGGGCTGGCTATGACCGGAACAATTGGTGGCCATGGCGCGATTGGGTTTAGCAATTATTTTGCAGATGGTCTTTTCCCCAATGGTGTAGGGGCGATTTTGGTGGCGATGCTGACAGTCGCTTTTGCGTTTAATGGTACAGAGATTATCGGTATTGCTGCCGGTGAGAGCGAGCATCCGGAAAAGAGTATTCCCAAAGCTGTCAATGCTACTGCCTTTCGTACACTGCTGTTCTACGTGCTGTCAATTATTGTAGTTGCAGCGATCATTCCCTGGAAAGAGGCCGGGGTAAAAGAAAGTATTTTTGCCGAAGTTTTTCAGTATGCAGGTATTCCCGGGGCTTATACCATAATGACCCTGGTCGTTATTACTTCGGCTCTTTCCTGCGGCAATTCCTGGGCGTACAGCGCTACCCGGATTTTGTGGGCTATGTCCAAGGGCGGAATGGCTCCCGAGTCTTTAGGGAAATTAAACAAATATCAGGTGCCGATGAATGCCCTGATTTTAACAATGGCTGTTTCCGGCGTATCCCTGTTATGTAGTGTTTATGCCGCCGATAGTGTTTATCTATGGCTTATTTCGATCTGTGGCTTGGCTGGGGTGCTGGGCTGGATGGGGATATGCGCCTCGCAGTTTCGCTTCCGGACTCAGTTTATCAATAGCGGCGGCAAGCTAACCGATTTAAAATACCGGACGCCTTTGTTTCCGTTGGTACCTATTTTGGGCTTCCTATTAAACTTAGTTATTGTCATTGGACTGTGGTTTGATGACAGCCAAAGAATTGCAATCTATGCCGGTGTGCCATTTATTATTGTGGTAATGGCCTATTATTACTTTGTAGTGGCTCCTAAAAGAGCCGCCGTAAATAAGCAAAATGGAAATGAAATGAACATAAACGAGTAATCATGGAGATTTGAGGGGGAGGGAAACGTCGTGGCTGATGCGCAGCAAGGAGACTGGGTACAAGTTTACAGGGTTGTTTTGACGGCCGGGGAGCGGGCACCGCACATACCTGTAGAAACACAACGTGTTCCATTGGAAATGAAAGTTAAAGGTTTTTTGCTGGATGAACAGGCGGCAGTGGGGCAGCAGGTAACCATCCGTACTTTTGCCGGAAGGCACCTTCAGGGCCAGTTGGTGGCGGTAAATCCAGCCTATGGGGTCGATTATGGCTTGCCGCAGCCGGAATTAATGATGATTGCCGGGGAGGTACGGGCTATACTGCGGGGTGAAAAAGATGCGTGACACAAGCTACCAGGCCGTCATGGCCCGGCGGCCGGAGATTATCCGGCGCGCCACCAATATTGACTACAATGAGTTTGAAAGTGGCGGTATTGCCTTTGATTACGAAAAAATGATGAGCCAGGCGGCTTATGATGCCGGGGAGATTGCTGCAATTCAGCGCGGTTCCGGGGTAGGCGGCACACCGCTTATTGAACTGAAAAACATAACAGCGCTGGTGCGGCAGATCGCAGCTCCCGGTAAAGGGGCAAGGGTTTTTCTTAAAGATGAAGCGGTCAACCCTTCAGGTAGTTTTAAAGCGCGCCGCGCTGCTGTATCTGTGTATCATGCCTGCAAACATGGTTATCCCGGGGTAATTGCCGCTACCAGCGGCAACTTTGGCGCCGCCATCGCCTCGCAGGCCGCAATGCGGAATCTCAGCAGCATAATTGTGCAGGAGGTCTTTGACAGCAGGGGTATCGGTCAGCCGGAGATTATGGAAAAAGGCCGGGCCTGTGAGGCGTATGGCGCTGAGGTACTGCAATTGTCGGTCGGACCTGAGTTGTTTTACATGTTTCTGCTGGCCTTGGAGGAAACAGGCTTTTTTAATGCTTCACTATATACGCCTTTTAGCATTGCCGGTATAGAAACACTGGGTGTGGAAGTTGCGGTTCAAACGGAAAAGCTCATAGGCCGTTATCCTGACGCCGTAGTTGTCACTCACGCCGGCGGGGGCAATGTAACAGGTACTGCCCGGGGTCTTAAACGAGCCGGTTGCCATGACGCCAAAGTGATTGCCGCCAGTGTCGATCTGGCTGGGCTGCATATGGCCAGTGATACCGATTTCAACCGCAAATCGTTTACTACCGGGCATACCGGTTTCGGCGTGCCTTTCGCCACCAATCCCGACCGGGTCGATGTGCCGCGAAATGCCGCCCGCTCACTCCGGTATATGGACCGTTATGTCACCGTTACGCAGGGCGAGGTATTTTACGTGACAGAACTGCTGGCTGCCCTGGAAGGCCTGGAGCGGGGGCCTGCAGGCAACACGTCATTGGCGGCGGCAATTTCCCTGGCCAGACAAATGGATCAGGCTGAAGTTATTGTGGTACAGGAGACAGAGTATACCGGGGCCGGCAAGCACCCATCTCCCCAACTGACGTTTGCCAAAACCAACGGTATTGCGGTGAGGCGCGGTTTGCCTGCCGACAATGTACCGGGGCAAACAATCGTCATTCCTGAACACCCCGGGCAAATTGCCGTCAGGGATGTTGACCTTGATAAAATGAGGTATTCCTATCTGCGTAATATTTTGACAGGCCGGCAGCACAAACTCAGTGTGGCAGATACCGAGTTTCTGGCACAGGAAATCAGGCTTTCGCCTGCTGCTGTTGAAGAAATGACGAAGCTCATAGTAAGTGGGCAATAAAAAATGTACAGGAGGTGAACCGGGAGGTTCCCGGATTTTATATGCAAAAACAGGATGAATTCTCCAGGCGCCGGGTCGGACTGGCCGCGTTATCTGACGCGCAGTTGAAGGAACGGTTTTGGCAGTTAACCGAACAAGTGGTGCAGCCGTTAGTGGAATTGGCCCGTACTCACACTTCGCCTTCTGTCGAGCGATCAGTATTGCTGCGTATGGGTTTTTCCAGCATTGAGGCAAACGCTATTGTCGACAAATGTGTCGAAAAAGAACTGCTGAGTAAAGGCGCAGGTCATGCCGTATGGCGGCTGGCCCAGCTTGAAAACATCGCTCACCGGGAAGCGGGACTGCGGTTAGCCCAAGGACTGGGCTGGGACCGGTTGCAGGCATTCTGGCAAAAAGGAGGGGGTGCTCGTGACCGTGAAAGCAGATGAGAAACTGGATATAGGCAGTATCCTGGCTGATTTAGAGCATTACCGCCCCCGGCGCAGGGGCTGGACGTGGCGAACCTCTGCAGAAACGGAGCAGACAGGGGCTTTCCCATACCGCCAGGTGTCAGAACCACTCAAACAGTCTTGCCCATTGCCTGCTGCCAAGTATTTTAACAATATTGATCCCCAGCCTGACTGTGTGATTACTACCGAGATCGCTTCCGGACGGTTTGAGGATGATATCCGCCGGATGCGGATGGCAGCCTGGCATGGCGCAGATCACATTATGGTTATTCGGACGGCCGGACAAAGTCATTTCGATGGCTTAATCGAGGGAACACCTGAAGGTGTTGGTGGTGTGCCAGTCACGCGCAAACAATTGCGGGCTACCCGAAAAGCACTTGATTTGATTGAAGATGAGGTTGGCAGGCCGATTAATTTTCACTCCTATGTGAGTGGGGTGGCTGGTCCTGAGGTAGGTGTGCTGCTGGCAGAAGAAGGGGTAAACGGGGCTCATCAGGACCCCCAATATAATGTGCTGTACAGAAATGTCAACATGTACCGTTCTTTTGTGGATGCCGCCGTTGCCAAACGAATTATGGCTGCTGCCGGCATGGCACAGATCGACGGGGCTCACAATGCCAATGCCACAGCCCGTGAAGCCTGGAAAGTGATGCCCGAACTCATGGTGCAGCATGCTATTAACTGCCAGTATTCGGTTATGGCAGGCATGCCGAAAGATAAAATCTGTCTGTCAACAGTACCGCCCACTGCGCCGCCGGCACCCTGCGTTAGTCTCGATCTGCCATATGCGGTTGCGTTGCGTCAATTGTTTGAAGGTTTTAGGTTCCGGGCCCAGATGAATACTAAATACATGGAGTCGTGCACCAGGGAGGTAACGGTTACCCATGTGCTGAACACCCTGCTATCCCGGCTGACCAGCGCCGACATCCAGAGTACTATTACACCGGACGAGGGCCGGAATGTTCCCTGGCATTACAATAATATCCACGGGGTTAATACTGCTAAGCAGGCACTGCTTGGACTTGACGGCCTGCAGGACATGGTTAGCTTAAACTTTGACGGGGAACTGGGGGCCAGAGTTCGTGAACTGAAAGAACGGGCCTGCCTGTTTATGGAGGAAATCATTGTTGCCGGCGGTTATTTTGCGGCAGTCAGTCAAGGTTTCTTTGTCGACTCAGGCCTGTATCCCGAACGTAATGGCGATGGTATTGCCCGCCAGCTGAATGGCGGAGTGGGGGCTGGCACGATTGTCCCCCGGGATGCCGACTATATGGCGCCGGTATGTGACCACTTCGGCTATAATGCATTGCCTGACGGCGTGACTGTGACTAAAGCCTGTGATCTGATTAATGGATGCACCTTGTGCAACCCTGATAAAATTGTCTGGATTGATGAATTAGACCCGGAGGACAATGTAGAACGCCGGATGGCCGAACATGATGCCGAGCACCGGCAGGGACTTTTGCGGCCAGAAGTGCAGTGGTATGGTGATGGTATTGTCTGTATGACGATGTTTCTGCCTGCGGCCGAACGGGTTGCTGAATTTGCGGCCAAAAGCATTGCTGAACGAATGGGGTTTGAGGAGGTTGAAGTCATTCACAAACAGGTTATGCATCCGTCAGAAGGAACATTGGTGGAAGTGAGGGGACGGGTTCCCTTTGCCATTGATCCGGCAGAGCTGGTAATACCTGCAGTGGCGGAAACACTTACTGAGGATACGATCAGGCAGTATGTGACCGAACACAAGTTTAAAATAGTTGCCGCTACTGTCGGTGAGGATGAACATTCGGTGGGGCTGCGGGAGATACTGGATATAAAGCATGGCGGTATCGAAAAATTTGGGATTGAATGCCACCATCTGGGAACTTCGGTGCCTGTGGAAAAACTGGTTGATGCGGCTGTTGAGCTTGGTGCAGATGCCATTTTGGCCAGCACGGTCATCTCACATGCCGATATCCACCGGATTAATATGCGGCGCTTACATCAATATTGCCAGGAAAAAGGCATAAGGGATAATCTTGTTATTGTTTGCGGCGGTACGCAGGTCAGCAATGAGATTGCTGTTGAGGAAGGAATGGACGCAGGTTTCGGGCGGGGTACCAAGGGCGTGCATGTTGCCAGCGCCCTGATAAAACGCCATAAAGAACTGAGGCATAGCTAATTATGGCAGCCATTGATGTGCTTGTTGCTGAAATTGGCAGTACAACAACTGTCGTCAATGCCTTTGCCGGCATAAAACAAGGCCTGCCGGAGCTAATCGGGCAAGGGCAGGCTGCAACTACTGTGCTGGATGGGGATGTAACGCTGGGGTTACATCAGGCCATTGCTTCCCTGCAAGAAAAGCTGGGCACCCCTGTAGCGTGGCGGCAAATGATTGCAGCCAGCAGCGCTGCCGGCGGTTTGCGGATGACAGTACACGGCCTGGTGTATGACATGACTGTTAAAGCCGCCAAAGAAGCGGCTCTGGGGGCAGGAGCCAACATTCATATGGTTACAGCCGGGGAGCTAAGTGAGACCGACCTTGATGAAATTCGACAGATTAACCCGAACATTATTCTGTTGGCCGGTGGTGTTGATTATGGTGAAAAACGAACCGTTATTGCCAACGCCCGCCGGCTGGCAACCAGTTTGGCGCCATCCACGCCAGTTATCTATGCCGGTAATGTTGCAGCTAAACAGCAGGTATGCGAGATCTTTACCGGCAGTGGCTTTAGCATAAAAGCGGTTGATAATGTTTATCCGCGAATTGATCAGCTCAATATTGAGCCCACCCGGCGGGTTATCCATGAGGTTTTTGAAAAACATATTACTGAAGCCCCGGGAATGCATAAAATCCGTAAACTGGTTGACGGGCGCATTATTCCTACGCCGGGTGCGGTTATGCAGGCGGCCCGTCTATTGCGTGAGGAGATTGGCGACCTTGTTGTCCTGGATGTTGGCGGTGCCACTACTGATGTGCATTCAGTAGCAGAGGCCGATCCTGATATTTCGGCGATGTTAATTACGCCTGAACCATTAGCCAAACGCACTGTTGAGGGTGACCTGGGGGTTTATGTCAACTTAGCCAATGTATTGGAGTTAGCTGATACTGAGCAGCTATGTGAGCGTTTTGCCTGCCAACCTGAGCAATTATTAAATCTGCGGACGCCGTTGCCGGTGACTGCAGCCGAGAAAGAGTTTGCCGGAATTTTGACTGAAATTGCAGTAACTACCGCGATAAGGCGCCATGCCGGCAGCATTGAGTATATTTATGGTCCGGCAGGCCGAATGGCAGTTGCCAGGGGCAAAGATCTGACAGGTGTCAAATGGATTATCGGTACCGGCGGGGCGCTGACCAGGCTGCCTGCCCGAATGGCCATCCTGTCAGGGATTAATAGTTCGCAAAGTAACTGCCTATTGCCCCGTAGCGGCCAGGCACTGATCGACAGGCATTATGTTATGGCGGCTGCCGGCTTATTGGCTGAACGGTATCCCGGTGCGGCGTTACACTTAATGAAACAGAGCCTGGGACTATAAACCCCGGGCTTGAAGTAAGGGGCTCCCTGATGTTTTCCATGTCATTAACTTCCTTTTCGAAGGGAGTTTTTCTTTTTAGCATCGGACGAATAAGCAAATGCCGAAATGCGGGGGAGAGACAGGTTCCCTGATCAGAAAGCCTGTCTTTTGCTCAAAAAAAGTAAAATTACATTTTTTGTAAACAAATTATTCCACATGGAAACTTAAATAACCAGATAATGGAAATGTAGGTTTCCCAAAATGCTAGTCAAATACGCCAAACCGGCATTGAAACACTATTTAGAATATTGGCATAGTTTGTGCTATGAATACAAAGTAGGTGAATGTACTCTAAATTGTGGAGGTGGAGACAAAGCGGGTAATTCTCTGGGGTACTTGTAAAAATGAGGGAGGAATAAAGCGTGTCTAAAAAAGATGGTTTGCATGAAGATCTGCACCGGGGCTTGGAGGAACGTCACATTCAACTGATTGCCCTCGGTGGCGCGATTGGCGTCGGTCTATTCCTGGGGTCGGCTACAGCGATAAAAACAGCCGGTCCGGCTTTGATGATTACGTATTTACTGGGTGGTATTATTATATTCTATATTATGCGGGCACTTGGCGAAGTGGCTGTGGCATATCCGGTGTCAGGTTCATTTAGTGCCTATGCTAACAGATTCCTGGGGCCGATGGCTGGTTATCTTACCGGATGGACATATTGGTTTATGTGGGTTGTCACTTGTATGGCCGAGATTACGGCTGTCGGTGTGTATATGCAGTTTTGGTTTCCGGAGGTGCCGCAGTGGATTCCGGCGCTGGCGGCCCTGGTATGCATGGTTGTTGTCAATCTGATTGCTGTCGAAGCGTATGGCGAATTTGAATTTTGGTTTGCCCTTATTAAGGTTGTCACGATCATTGTTATGATTGTTGCTGGGTTAGGCATGATAATCTTTGGGATTGGCAATAACGGCATACCCATTGGCATCTCTAATCTTTGGGCGTATGATGGGTTTTCTCCCAAAGGCTTGCCTGGAATGATTATGGCATTGGTCATGGTTATGTTCGCCTACTTAGGCATTGAATTGGTTGGCGTAACAGCAGGTGAAGCGAAAAATCCTGAAAAAACGCTGCCGGCGGCGATTGACAAAGTTTTCTGGCGGATTCTAATTTTCTATATTGGGGCATTGTTCGTTATTATGTCACTTTATCCCTGGAACCAGCTCGGGACTATTGGCAGTCCGTTTGTATTAACCTTTGAAAAGCTTGGTATACGGTCAGCGGCAGGGATCATTAACTTTGTTGTTTTGACTGCCGCGTTGTCCTCTTGTAACAGTGGGATTTTCAGTACCGGGCGCATGCTCTATAATTTATCGCTGCAAGGGCGGGCACCCGGGTTTTTCGGTAAGTTGAGTGACCGTAAAGTGCCAATGAACGGGATTCTAGTATCATCGGTATTTTTATTGATTGGCGTTGTCTTAAACTATTTGGTTCCCGGCAAGGTCTTTACTTATGTAACAAGTGTCGGCACCTTTGCTGCACTGTGGGTGTGGGCTGTAATTGTATTGGTGCAGATGAAGTTCCGGCAGGAGTTGACGCCTGAGCAGCAAGCCGAATTAAAATATCCTATGCCCGGTTATCCGGTCATTAACTGGATTTGCCTTGTATTCCTGGCCTTTGTTGCTGTTGTTATGTGTTTTGACGCAGACACGCGTATAGCCATGATTGTAGGTCCTATTTGGTTGGGCCTGCTTGTGGCCGCCTATTATATGTTTGGCTGGGATAAGCCAAGTATTGAGGGCCGTCAGGATATTAATAACAGCAGATAATATTGTATACAAAGAACAATGTTGTCTGGAAATAAATGTTTCCAATGGCACAATTTAATGCCAGGATAGTGTAAACTTTAGTTTCCATTAACAACAATCTCTCTTTATGTTAGTTATGTTACATGCTGGGTCGATTACTAGTTCTACTGGTATTGCCAGCTGTTGAGCAAAAAAGAATCCCCTAAAAGAATTAATTGGCATAACAATTGCATTATATTTAGAAGTGGAAGAGAGCCGCTGTATAGCGTAGATTTTATAAGGAGGTCAAAACAATGATTATTGGTGTTGCTAAAGAGATTAAAAACAATGAAAACAGGGTGGCCCTGACTCCGGCAGGAACTGAAACGCTAAAAAAAGCTGGGCATACTGTGCTTGTTGAACAAAGTGCTGGTGTAGGCAGCGGTTTTTCCGATGAAAGTTATGTGAAAGCCGGGGCCCAAATCATTACTGATAAGAAAGCACTGTTTGACAAGTCTGAAATGATCATGAAAGTCAAAGAGCCACTCGCTCCAGAATATGAGCTGTTCCATGAGGGGCAAATCCTGTTTACATATTTGCACCTGGCTCCCGAGCCTGAGCTGACCACTGCGTTATTGAACAAAAAAGTAATTGGTATCGCCTATGAAACGATAGAACGCCACCACACACTGCCGCTCTTGACACCGATGAGTGAAGTAGCAGGCAGAATGGCGGTGCAAGTCGGGGCGCATTGCCTGGAAAAACCGTTTGGTGGCAAAGGCATTTTATTAGGCGGTGTGCCTGGTGTTGAATCTGCCCAAGTGGTAATTATCGGTGGTGGCGTTGTTGGTACAAATGCAGCTAAAATGGCTGTTGGTATGGGTGCCCGCGTTGCTATTATTGATAAGTCAAACGAACGGCTGGCATATCTTGATGATATTTTCGGTGGCCGGGTAACTACGGTAATGTCCAACAGTTATAATATTGCCAATTGGGTTAAAAAGGCGGATTTGGTCGTTGGTGCGGTGTTGTTGCCTGGGGCCAAAGCGCCTAAACTGGTTACTGAGGAAATGGTTAAGACGATGGAACCTGGTTCTGTTATCGTTGACGTGGCCATCGATCAAGGCGGCTCAGTGGAAACAATTGACCGCGTTACCACACACAGTGACCCAACCTATGTGAAATACGGTGTTGTTCATTACTCAGTTGCCAATATGCCTGGGGCTGTTGCCCGGACGTCAACGTTAGCCCTGACTAACGCTACCATCGAATACGCCCTGCAAATCGCTAATAAAGGTTGGAAAGCCGCTCTCAAGGGCGATCCAGGCTTAGCAAAAGGTCTCAATGTTTATAATGGCAAGGTTGTATTCCAGGGCGTTGCCGAAGCGCATAACCTGCCGGTTACTCCGGTAGAAGAGGTTCTGGCTTAAATAAATAAGCGCGGTTTATAGGGTCAGGTTAGACTTGCTGCTTAAGGCAAGTCGAGCCTGACCCTATTTCTGTGGTTAATATGTTTTGGCCATAGATGTAAATAAGCAGGTAGACCGGTAGGAAAACGAGTGTGTTATGTCGAAAGTTAACAAGCAAAAGATGATGCAGATTTTGATGCAATAATAACAGGGGGGTTCCATGATCGACAAAGACTGGGAGCTGTTTAAGCAGAAACTTCATATTAAATCAGGCATTAACCTTAACGATTACAAACCGGCACAAATGCAGCGCCGTATCGGCAATATGATGAGCCGCCATGGGGCGAATGGGTATCTGGACTTTTTTACCAAGCTGGAGGCTAACCCCAAGCTATATAAAGAGTTTATTGATTTTCTTACAATCAATGTGACGGAGTTTTTCCGTACACCGGAGAAGTTTGATGAACTTGAGAAACGGGTTATTCCTGACCTTCTAAAACAGAGTTCGAAGCTGAGCATCTGGAGTGCCGGCTGTTCGATTGGTGCTGAACCTTATTCGCTGGCGATTATGCTCAATGAGATTACCCCTCATATCAGACACCGCATTTTGGCGACAGACCTTGATGTTGAGATGCTGGCCAAAGCCAAGCTGGGGGCTTATACAACTAATGAACTTAAAAATATACCGCCTGCCCGGCTCAACAAATATTTTAAGCAGGCAGACGGCATAGCCACCATTGGTGATGATATCAAAGCCCGGATCGATTTTCAGCGGCACAATTTATTGGTTGATAAATTTGAATCAGGTTTTGACCTTATCTTGTGCCGGAATGTTGTAATCTATTTTACTGAAGAAGCCAAAGACGGGCTGTACCGCCGCTTCTTTGCCGCACTTAAACCTGGCGGTGTGTTATTTGTCGGCGGCACTGAGGCGATATTGAACTTCCGTGATATCGGGTTTCAGCACTACCTGCCGTTCTTTTACCGGAAACCTCTGTAGTTAAGGCCGGATAATGCTTCTGTTATAATACCCCCCAGCTGGATAGCCGTCTCACGGTATCCAGCCAGTGCTGGAGCAGGATTTTACTCAGGGTGCTTTCTTCGACGGCATTCCCGGCGATGACATCCACTGTTTTTACGGCTTTATCCTGCACATAAAATATGATTTCACCGATTTTTTGGCCCTGATATACCGGGGCCTTTATTTTTTCGGGCAAATCGACTTCTACCGTTACTGAAGAGTAGTCTGCTGTGCTGACTACCAGCGAGCCGGGGGCATCTACGATGGCATCGATGATCCCTGTCATCCCGTTTTCTACAGGCAGTGAAGCTAATATTGCCCCCTGCTCTGCATATTCATACAGGTCAAAGGAATCAAAGCCATACTTTAAGAGCTGCATCGAATCATACCAGCGCGAATGATCATTTAATACGACTGCAATAAGCTTTTGGTTGCCGCGGGTTGCGCTTGATACCAAACAAGGCCCGGCCCGGTTTGTTGTCCCGGTTTTTACACCATCAGCGTCTTCAAGCATCCAAAGCAGTTTATTGGTATTACGGAGGTTACGATCCTGACTTTTTCCCTTACGATCAAGCCATTCAATATTTGTTTCCTTAGTACTTACGATTTCAGCAAATGTAGGATTGGCCAGAGCATACCGGGTTATCCAGGCTAAATCGAAGGCTGTAGACAGATGATTGGGGGCGGAAAGACCGTGCGGATTGCTGAAATGGGTGTGGACGGCGCCGATGCTGGCCGCTTTCCTGTTCATGATTTCCACAAATGCATCAACAGACCCTGCCAGATGCTCAGCAATTGCCACGGCGGCATCATTGCCGGAACGGAGCAGTAGGCCGGTAAGCAGTTCCCGGAGCGTGATATTCTGACCGGGATAAAGATTAAGCGAAGATCCGCCGGTTCCAGCCGCGTTAGCGCTGATACGAACGGTCTCATCCAAGCGTCCGCTCTCAATAGCAATGATGGCTGTCATGATTTTGGTAGTGCTGGCTGGTGCGAGTTTCTTATTTATGTTTCTGTCGAGGAGTACTTGACCGGTTTTGAGATCCATTAAAATAGCCCCTTGGGCGGACATGGTCGGCGGAGCAGCAAAAGCAATACAGGTAACTGCCCAGAGAAATAGTATACTTAAGGCGGTAGAACGTAATAGCAGACGGCCCATGGAATACCCCCTTTTCATCAGCTATATTATTATATTGCTCATCCGGCCAGGTCATACCCACTTACTGTCATATCTTACAGGCCGCTGGCGTAGTATCAAGAAGAACCTTTACCAAAGGGGGTCTTATGCACAAAAAAAGTGTGCTGCGCCGCAGCTTTTTTAGTTTTACAGTGCTTGCTGTCGGGTTAATGTGCAGTATTTTGTATCAAACTGTCGATGTATTTGATGATAAAAGCCGGGTAATCAAAAAAATACCAACTACACACAAGGTAGTCGCAATTACTGTTGATGATGGGCCTCATTATAAAACAACACCAGAAATATTAATGGTGTTGAAGGAGAAACAGGCCAAAGCTACCTTTTTTGTTTTAGGCAAAAATGCTGAGGTTCATCCCGAAATTGTTGCCCAGACAGTAGCAGAAGGGCATGAGATAGCATCTCATGCATACAGCCACAGGCGTTTGAATAGGTTAACTGATGCAGAGGTAGTAGATGAGCTTGAGCGGCTGGAACTGGTATTACAGCCGGTTGCCCCGAAGCCAACTCTGTTCAGACCGCCTGATGGGGCCTACAATGATGGTATTGTGGCGTTGGCGCGTGAACGGGGTTATACTACGGTGCTATGGTCTGTTGATACGGGTGACTGGCGGCAGTTGCCAGTAGAACGGGTGGTGAAAGCTGTGCTTGATAATGTGCAGCCTGGCAGCATTATCCTTATGCATGACGGGCAGTATCCGCTGCCTACGCCCCAGGCTATGTCTATAATTATTGACAAGCTGCGGGCACAGGGTTACCAGCTGGTAACGGTCAGTGAGCTGCTGCAGTATTATGAGGTTTCACGGTAACTGGTGTTGGGTAGGGCAGGCTATTCTTGATATAGCTTTAAGTTCTGCCAGTGTACCTGGATTAGTTGGTCATACCGGTGTATGGTAGCAGTGCGCTCATTTCTTAGCGCCTGGATAGCACCCAGAATTTTTGGGTCAAATGTAAATACTTTGACTTTGGGCACTGTTACCGGTTTAGCGTATTCTTTAAGTTTGGTGGCCACTTTGCAGTTGACCTTCGTTTCTTTAAGGATAACAGCTGGTTCTAACAGGTCGGAACCCTCATAACGATGAATAAGACAATTAGGCTGCAGCCGGTCGATTACATTTTTGCTATCGCCTTCTAAGACAATCTCGCTGCCACAATCAGGACAAGAAGATAAATCATCCGGCAGGCAATTATGGCAGCTCATACAAACGATTTCGTTCATTTTTGACATCCCTCCGGTATTATTGTGTCCGAAAAATAGGCTGGTTATAA